>SHUM01000004.1 GCA_009691245.1 Acidobacteriota bacterium
TACAACACCCGCAGGCCGCACTCGGCGCTCGGCTATAGGCCCCCGGCGCCGGGGGCCTATAGCCCTGTCAAAAACCCGGTTTCTCGGCCTCAGGTTGTGATGTAAACTCTCTCACAAGGATTGGTACAAAATCTCGGGCGGGTCAGGCCGGTTGTACGGAGGCGAATTCCTTCAGCGCCTCGACTCCATTAGCGGCCGCTACCACGCGAAAGCCCTGCGTGCGCAGCAGGGTCGCCATATATTCGCGGAAGGCGGGCTCGTCATCGGCAATCAGAATCGTGGACGGCATTCATCTTCTCCTGGGAATGCGAAACTGTATACTCGCCATTCCCATGGCAGCTAACGGGAGGACAGGAATGGAATAATCCAACTCTAAGGACACAGACAGTTGATGGCCAGACTCTAGCCGGACCATCCCCTCCCTGAGTTTGCCCTCATTCTCACTATCGGCTCGCGGCTGGGGACCGATTACTTTTATGGACAATGAACATCCGTTATTGCGCCACGCCACCGGGCCTCTAAAGTGCTACTTTACGGGAGGTTATGGGCACAGGACAATAGATCGTCGGTACACTTATCTGTACATTATCTGTCATCGTTCATCAACGAATGCCTAGCAAGGGCCAATAGAAATTGACGGTGAGCAGGAGCATTACGAATTGGAAGAAGAGGAAGAAGGCACCGATCTTGGCTATTTCCTTGGCGCCGTAACTATTGAACGTGTAACCAGCGATGAGCACCAGTGATTGATAGATAAACAACTTGCCGCCCGTGGCCACGCTCCAGATCAGCCCCAGCGCCATCGGGTTCAGATTGGTGTCGTGCGCGAATTGCATAATCACCGGCATGCTCACCGAGACCATCGAAGTCTCTGACGCCAGCAACAGATGGGCCACAAATCCAGACCAGTAGAGCACCCAGGTGGCGTTCGAAATGCTGTTCATCATCGGCTCGATGGCTCCGAACATGGCGGTCGAGAGCACGCCCACCGCCCCGGTATCCCGCAGCACCTCGGCCATGCTGAGCGCGGCGCCCATGAACAGCACGATGAAGAAATTAACTTTCTTCAACTCCTCCATGCTCACCGCGCCGATCACCGGCAACGTAGCGGCCAGCCCCACGCCCATCCCAACCACGCCGGGCGGCAGATGGTGAATCTTGTCCGTGGACCACAGCAAGATGGCCAAGCCAGTCCAAAACGCCGCGCGCATTTCCCGACCGGACCACGGCCCCAGCGCGTCCAACTGCTCGCGCCATGCCGCCTTGCCGCCCGGCATCTCGGACTTCTCAGGCTTGTAGGCCCGCTGGATGTACCACCAGATGGCGAGTAGGTTGGCGATCCCCAGCGGAAGATAGGCGAGAAACCATTGGCTCCATAGCAGCTGGACCTTGCCGTGTTCCACAATCAGCGAATGCGCCAGAATCGCCGGCGTCGAGCCCAGGATGGTCTTGTCATTCAATGTGGCCGAGAACGTGACAGCCAGGATCAGTCCCTTGGCCAAATTGCTTTTCGCACCCAACCCAAAACTGGCCGCCACGCCCAATGCCAGCGACCCGAGCAGAATCACGCGCGGCGGGCCTGCCGGGATCATGGCGGTCATCACGAAATTGACGAGCAGCAATCCCAGCAGAATGCTGGAGTAGGACTTGCCGATCCAGGAGAGCACCAGAAAAGCCAGCCTCTTCGCCAAGCCCGTCTCGGTGACCATCATGCCGATAAACAGCGCGCCCAGCAGGAACCAGGGCGCTTCGCTGCTGGCGAAGCCGGAAAACGCGGTGCGGATTGGCGCGACCTTGAACGCCCAGAACATCCAGCACCCAATCAGCCCGGTGATGGCGTGCGGCACGGCCTCGGTGATCCACAAGACCACCATGAAGCAGCAGATGGCCAGCGCGTGCTGCGCCCTCGGCTCCAGCCCAAACGGCGCCGACCACAATCCCAGCAGCGCCAGCGGCGCGGCGATGGCTCCGACAATCTTGTGCCAGCTATAGCTTTCGCCCGCTGGGCCCGCCGGCATTCCCACCGGTATCCCTGACGGTATCGAAGTTGAACTCATCGCACTCCTCGGCCAATTCTCGATCGCAAAGATGGAGGTAGGAAAGAGAATGCTAAGTTAATGCAATCCACGTGTGAGTGCAAGGATTTGTTTTCCGGCGCGCGACAGAGCCGCGACCGTCAGGGAGCGGGGGTTGGTTTTGCTCGCAGTCACTCGCCGAGCGAACCACCGCTCCCTGACGGTCGCGGCTCTGTTTGGATCTCGGCCCCTCCCGCCTCGTCCCAGGCCTCACCCCATTTGGCATGACGCGCGCGGCGAAATGCTGGTCGGTCGCGCTTGGTGATCACCGCCCCGCGCAGCCCCTCCACCGCGCACAGATTCAGTTTGATTACACCGGGCGCCACGTGTGGATGGCGTATGATCCGGGCCTCCGGCAAGGCGACTGGAACTTTACTGAAAGCAATGTAGGAAAACTTCTCGTCTTCGTGCCCAAGCTGCCCGCCCTTGAGGCGGCGATGCAACGCCGTCCGCTCGACGCGCTGCGCGAAGTGGCACCAGTCATTTCCCGCCTTGGTCTCGATCTTGGTCTCTGACTTTACCTCTGTCAGGGGACACTCGCGCGCGTGCGGACAGGGAGCCACCATGTGCGCCCCCATTCCAAGCAACTTCGTTCGCCACTCGCGCACGCGCGCAAATCCCGCGGGCGTCCCCGGCTCGATGATAATCAGCAAGCGGCGCGCGGCGTTCCAAGCCTGCTCCAATACGCGCGACGCGGCATCGGCGGGCAACTCGCCCAGCGAGTAAGACAGCGCCACCAGATCGTGCGGCGTGAACTGCGCCCCTGCCATCTCAGATGCCATGTCGGCCTGCACCCACTCCGCCTCACGAATCGCTGCCAGGGGCGCTCCTTGGGACAATGACGCCGCAAGCGTCCTGCCCAGCGCAATCATTCCGGCGTCCGACTCCAGCAGCGTCATCTGGCGCAGTGTCGGAATGCACTCCGCCGCCGCCCAGGCCAGCGCGCCCGTCCCCGCGCCCAGGTCCAGTATGGTGGTGATAGCCGACGCGGCGCTTTTTTCGGGATGGCGTGACAGAGCCGGCAAAAACACTCTAGCAACTTCTTCGAGGACGGCCCTGCCCGCCGCATACGTTGCAGGCATCCGAGCCAGAGCGTAGGCCATGCGCTCGGCGTCAGACAATCGTTGCAGTGGGATTCCGTTGCGGTAACTCTCCGAAAGGCGCGCGTGCGCCGCCGAAAGTTCGGCGAGCCTGAATCGTGCCGCTTCGTTTTCGAGCGCGGCGCGCAATGCCGGAGGTAGCTGCATACGATGTGACCCAATGGAGCATAGCAAATTCAGCCAACGGATGCTGGATGTTCCTGCTGTACAGCCCGCCAGGCACAGGCTATCGTAGTACGTTATTTGCTGTTGAACACATCGACTGTGATGCCCACGATTAAAGACATTCCGGGACCCTACCGATTCTATTTCTACATTTTCGACTGCGGCGAGCCTTTGCACGTTCATGTTCGCCGGGAACGCGCCGGAATAGTGTATCCGAGCCGCGCCAGCTATTAAATGTCATGGTGCGTCCACGATAGGCAGATGCGCGACCCAGTCCTGCGTTCAGAGGCATCCCTGCTTTTCAGAATGATTCGACTGCGTTCCGGGTTCTGGTTTTCGTGCATGGTGGGCGCGCCATCATCCCGGCGCGCCGGCGCGGCTCGGATTAGGCACAGCATCCGACCAAACGGGCGCACGCGGCAGCGACCTGTTAGAGCGTCAGAGCGCCCTGCTAATGGGTCATGGCGTAGATGAGGTAGTTGATGCCGAGGCGGTAGGCTTGGCCGGTCATCTCGGCGGGATAGTACGGGTCGTCGGCGTGTTCCCAGGAGTCGCCCATATCCATGTTGAAGTTCATGGCCACCACCAGGCGGCCGGCGTCGTCGTAGATGCCGCGCCAGGCCACGGGGCCTTCCATGCGCACGGCAATCTGACCGTCGCGGCCCATGCGCAGATGGCGCAGACCGGGGAGTTGCTTACGGTCGCTCAGGTCGTAGAAGACGTGCATCATGGGGTCGTCATCGGGGATATCGACAATGGGCAGGCCGGGCAAAACTTTCTGCATCGCGGCTTCGAAGACGGCCCACTCGTACTCGCCGTGAAAATCATCCACCAGCATGAAGCCGCCGCGAAACAGATATTCGCGCAGACGCTCGGCATCCTCGTCGGTGGGACGCCAGTTGCCCTGTCCAGGCTGCTGCAGAAATAGAAATGGATAGTCGAACAGGCGCGGGTCCGTAAGCTCCACGTGGCGGCTGTCACCAAAAGACGAGATGTTCGTCAGGCGGTTCACCGCAATCGTGAAGTGTTCCTCGGCCATCGGATAATCCACTGCCCACCACGGATTGATGTAGCCGCGCGATCCGGCGCCGCCGCGCGTCGAGTAGATCATGCGGCCCATGTGAAACTCGGCTTCAGGGAATCGTTCGTTAGCGCTGGGAGCGCGGTTCCGCGGTTGACTGGGGTCCATGCCGCGCCGGCGACCGCCATTCTGGCTGCTGGCAATGGCCGCGACCATGCAAATGATCAGGCCCGCCGCAAGCAGGCGTGGCAAGTTGCGCGGGCGGTGTCTCGGAGGTGGTCTGCGATCATTCATTCCGGCGTTGTCTCCCGGCGAGATGCTGAATCGCGCGGCGCAAGGCCCGCTTCGGTTCCACGCGCTCGCTTGGAGCGCTACGCTTGCGAGTTTAACCCACCGCCGCACGCAGTGGTACTGGATTCGCTTCAAAAAAAGGCACGCGGGCAATGGTGTGGAAACGCGCCCCAGTCTAGCGAATCGCCACCGTAACCTGGTTGCTGGTGATGCCGCTTTGCGTGATCCGCAGCGGCACGGTGTTGCCGGGAGCGATGTTAGCGGGAACGCGAACGTTGATCTGATACAGTCCGACAAAGCCCGGAGCCAGCGCCTGGAACTCCACGGAAGCAGCTGCGCCGCCGATGGAGATGGCCACAGGATTCACCAGCGTGGCAAATGGCGGAGTGAGCGGAGCCGGCTGACCGGTCTGAACGGCTGGCTCAGTGGGGCCCAGACCCGTTGCAAAAATCTGGAGGACCGAGCCGCGGTCAATCGGGTTGCTGATCGAGTTGGGAGAGAAGTTTTCATTGAGTATCGCGCCCTGCGTTCCGCCAGCGGTGAATATGCCGGGTTGCGTCGGATCAATCTGAATAGCCTGCGCCGCGCTGACGATGCCACGGGCGGAGACCACCACGTCGGCGGAGTTTTGGCCGGTCAACTCCACGGGAACCTGGGCATTGATCTGCGTGGGACCGGCGAAGAAAATGGGCGCGTCCACGCCACCGATTTTTACCGATGCGCCGCCGAGCACGGTCGGTAGAGGAAGGCTGGTGGCGCAGTTGCCCCCAAAGCAAGCTCCCGCCGATGCGAGGTCGCGGCCAAAGATGGTGACAATGCTGCCCGGAGAAATCGGTTGCAGCGGCGCGAAGCTGGACGCGTTGACGGTTCCATTCTCCACAATAACGGGCAAGCCATTGATCACAGCGGTGTCCTGAGCGATTTGCCCGGTAAGCTGCAAATTGGATTCCTGCAAACCGGGGTTCAGCGCGCGCAGAGTAATCTGAACCGCATTCGACGGGCCCGCCGCGGGTGGCTGCGGAACCCATGTGCCGGTATAGAAACCATCGCGGAGATTGGTCAGCAGCATGGGCGTGTCTCCGGTGCTGAAACTAACCGAAACCGTGCTGTTGGGAACTGCCGCGCCGCAGTCATCCGTAACCGCGGTGGCCAGCACGGCGGGCCATCCCGTGGGAATCGAGAAACTGTTGCCCAGCCGCGTGCTGACAATCACCTGGCGCGTGGGCACGCATTCCCCGGCGGCGCGTTCATCGCCGGAGTCGGTGCTGCGGAGTTCCGCAACCTGCTGGCGCGCCGCGCTCGCCGAGGCCGCCGCGCGCAGAACCATGACCACCGCGACTTCACTGGTGCGTCCATCACCAAAGGTAAGGTTGACGGAGCCGCGGTAGATGCCCGCCGCGAGCGTACCGGGCGTGGCCTGAATCTGCAGGCGTGAGAGCTCGGCGGAACTCAGCAACGATCCCTGCGCGGGACTGACGGTCAGCCAGCCGGCGCCATCGGAGGTGGCTGCGCCTGCGGAGTAGGTGAGTGGCGCGCCGCCGGTGGTCTGCAGGGCGACGGATTGCCGTTGCGGTCCGCTGCCCACGGTGCCGGAGAGGATCACCCCGGTAGGCGACACGGTGGCGATGGGCGCCGATCCCGCCGGCAGGACGCGCAGCAGCACGCTGACCACCTGCGGACTATTGCGCGCATCGGGGGCACCCACCAACAGTAATCCGCCATAGAGACCTGGCGCCAGTTCCCCCGGATCCACTTCCACGGCTGCCTCGGGCGAACTCGTCGGCCGCGCTCTGTCGCTCTCACCACTGGGCGTGGAGACCTTCAGCCAACTGCCTTGCTCCGTTCGCGCGCGCAACTGCCACTGCATCCGTCCCTGCCCCTGATTGAGAACGCGCAGCGACTGGGAGGGGATGAAGTTGGACCCTTGGACGGCGGTGAACGTCATGCTGTCCGTGCTGAGCAGGATGCGTCCCTCCGGCGGCGATACCTGGAGGGAGACCAACACCGTGGCCGTCGCGCCGCTGCTGGTGTGCGTAACCGTGATGAGTCCCAGATAGAATCCCGTCCCTAGCCCGGCGGGGTTCACGGAGACGGCAATGTCATTGGGCCGGTCGGGCCGGGCTGTCCCGGAACTCTGCGAAATATTCAGCCAGTCGCTGCCGCGAGAGAGAACCATTTCAGCGCGCCAGATCAAGTCGCCGCCGCCGGTGTTGGACACGGAGAGAATTCGAGAATCACCGGCAGCGGAACTCCCCTGCGCGGCTTCAAAAGCCAGCGAGCCGGTGGAGAGCGAGAGCCGCGCCGCGCTTGGCGGGTCCACCACCAACGACACGGGGATGGTTACTGTGCCGGCTGGATTCTCCGTCGAGCGGACCGTCAGCGTAGCTTGATACGATCCCGGAGTGAGGCCGGTGGGGTCCGCGGTTACCAGAACATATGAGGGAGCCGAACCGGCGGTGGCGGAAAGCCTGATCCAGCGGCCTCCGGTGCCGGTCGTTGTATCAATGCTCCAGGTCAGGATTCAGGACCCTGAGTTCTGGATGGCCAGCACTTCCGGGTAGGTGCCGCCGCCGCCCTGTTGAACGCGAAACGCAATGGAGGTTCGGCTCACGCGAAGTGAAGCGGGCCTGCCCGTGGACAACAGAATGCGCCGGATGCGATTGTTGTTCGAGTCGGCGATGAAGATGTTTCCCGCCGCATCAACGGCCACGGCTTCCGGTGTGTTGAGAAAAGCGAAACGCGCTTCCAGCCCGTCGCCGTAGAAGGCTGGGAATCCAAATCCTGCGACGGTGTCGATCACATTCCCGCGCACCACGCGCACCGCATGATTTTCTTCATCGGATACGAAAATGTTGCCGTTGCGGTCCACGGCCAGCCCGGAGGGAGTGCCCATCTACGCATCGAGCGGCGATCCCAGATCGCCCGTGTAGCCCGAGGATTCCCCGACTCCCGCCACGCGCGAGATGATGCCGGTGGAAAGATTCAAGCGGCGCACCACGGAGTTTCCGCTGTCGGCGATCAACAGATTTCCGGTGGCGTCGAAGGCCAGACCTTCCGGTCGATCCATCTGCGCCTGTAGCGCGGAGCCGCCATCGCCACGGTAGCCCTGTTGGCGGCACAGCCCGGCGATGCGCGTGACGATTCCCGCGAAATTAACGCGGCGAATGCAGTGATTCTCCCGATCGGAGATATAAACATTTCCCGCGGCGTCTCCCATGGCCATGTAAGGGCCATCAAACTCTGCCGCCGTGGCGGGTCCACCATCACCGCTGTAATCGCGCTGGTAAAGCCGGCCCGCGATGGTGGTGATCCGGCCAGTGGACAAGTTCAACTTGCGGACCATGCTGTAGGCTTCTGTAAACAGCAGATTGCCATCGCGATCAACCGATACCGTAAATGGAGTATCGAGGCTGGAAGACGCCGCCACCGAGCCATCCGGGACCGCAATGGGCAGACCGTTTCCCGCCACCGTCGAAATGACGCCTGCCGCGCTGACGCGGCGGATGCGGTGATGATTGATGTCCGTGATGTAATATTCCCCGCCCGGCGCGAAGGCAATGCTGGTGGGATAGGAGAGGGCGCCTTCCAGCGCGGGGCCGCCATCCAGAACGCCCGGAGTTCCCGCTAAGGTGCGCACTCGCTGCGTACTCGAGTCCACTCTCCGCACCATTCCCAAGCCATCGATGGTGATGAACAAGTTCCCGACGGCATCGAAAGTGAAGTTGTTGATACCCGGCATATGATCGGCCGTGGCCAGAATGTCGTCCTGCGGAAAACCAGAGAGACCGGCGCCACCGGCGATGCGCGTGAGCGCGCCGCCCGCTCCTACGCGAAAAATTCCACTGTCGTAAAAATAGGAGTCCGCGACGTGCAACTGCCCCGCCGCGTTTACTGCCACTGATTTCGAGAGCACCAGTCCTGCTTGCCGGGGAACTTCGGTGGTGATGATGCCGTTGACGTCCACTTTACGCACCACGGCGAAGCTGGTCTGCGCGAACGGGTCATACAGATTGTCGGTGATGAAGAGATTGCCAGCCAGGTCCACGGCCAGGCCCCAGGGAACACTAAAACTAGCTTGCCGCGCGGGACCTCCGTCGCCGCTGTAGCCGATCATTCCATTGCCGGCCACGGTCTCGATGACGCCGCTGCGCAGGTCGATGCGGCGGATCACGCGGTTGCCCGTATCGGCGATGTAAAGCACATTGCGCGCGCGGTCAATGGCCAGCCCGGTCGGCCCGGACAGATCGGCGAGAACCGCTCTGCCGCCGTCGCCCGAGTAATCAAATTGCCCTGAACCAGCGACGTTGGTAACCGTGCCGCTCGGCGTGATCTTGCGCACGCGGGAAAGCGTGAAATCCGAAAAATACACGCTGCCGTCGGCGTCGATGGCAAGCGCAATTGGCAGTCCCAGGGCTGCGCTGCGGGCGGGGATGGGCAGCGCGTCATCAAAGGTGCTACCACCTCCGGCGGCGATGGTGCTCACCGCGGTGGACGCCGCGATCTTGCGAATCACAAAGTTGCCGTAGTCGGCGACGTAAACGTTGCCGGATGAATCAACCGCCACGCCCTCCGGGCGAATCAAGGGAGTTTGCAGAGCAGGCCGGTTATCGAGCAGCGGGTTCCCTGCGACAGTGTTGATGATCTGGGCGTAAGCTCGATGAGCCGCCAGAAGGGATACAGCTAGAATCGCAAGGCGGATCGTTTGTAGAGGATAATTCATAAGTGGTTATACGTCCTACGATTTTGATCGATTCTCCGCAAGTTTAGAAGTCTGCTACAAGCCTGTCAACCGCAGCCCCGGACTTTTCGTCTCCTGCGCCGAAATTCCCTTGCCGCTTTTGCGCCGCACTTTGAAGAACTGGCGCAGCAGCTCGGCGCACTCTTCGGCCAGCACGCCACGGGAGATCGCGATGCGGTGGTTCAGACGCGCTTCGTCGGCGATGCGATAAAGCGAGCGAACCCCGCCCGCTTTGGGGTCATCGCAGCCATAGACCAGCCGCGTGATCCGCGCCTGCACCAGCGCCCCGGCGCACATCGCGCAAGGCTCGACGCTTACGTAGAGCGTGGCGCCCGGCAGACGATAGTTGCCTGCGCGGCGCGCCGCCGCGCGCAGCGCGACGATTTCAGCGTGAGCCGTGGGGTCGCCCGCGCCGATAGGCCGGTTGCGCCCGCGCCCAATGATTTCGTCGCCAAGCTTTGTCGTCATGATGACGATCGCGCCCACCGGCACTTCGCCCCCGACGGCGGCACGGCGGGCCTGCTCCAGCGCCAGGCGCATGTAGAACTCATCGCGATCGCGCGCAGTGGGAATTTTTGCCGGTGAGTTTCTCATATTGAATGAATCGGTCCCCAGTTCCCAAGGACGCTTACCTGTTGACCCCTATCGCCAGCTCGCTCTGGTAGCCACGGTCAGCGTATTTCTGGCCGTGGGGTTTCCTGTGGCATCACCAGTCCACGGCGAGAATTGCGCGCACCGTGGCTACCAATAAAAGACTACCGCATTAGCCGCCCCGCGCTCCACTTGCAAGTGGCCACGAGATGCGTTAGGGTAATAGTTTGGTTCTCGGTCCTACCGGCTTGCCATGTGTATTCCATGTGTCTGCGCCGGCTGGGGATTCGCGGGACGCATTACCATTCAGCGCGAGGATTCAATGGCCACGAGCGGCGGAGTTGCAGGTTTCCTGAAGAAGCTATTCCTGGTGGAGATTTTCCAGGGCATGGCCGTGACCATGAAGTACAATCTCGCGCTCGCTCGCCCTGGCAAGCCCAAGGATCTCTACACCGAGGAGTACCCCAGGGAACGTCCCGCGGTGGCGGAACGGTATCGCGGCGCGCCGCGGCTGAACATCAATCCGGATACCGCCGAGACGCTCTGCATCGGCTGCAACCTCTGTGCGCTGGCCTGCCCCGAGCGCTTGATCGTGGTTACCACGGCACGCGACGAGACCACTAACAAGAAAGTCCTCACGACATTTACCTACGACACTTCGCGCTGTATGTTCTGCGGACTGTGCGAAGACGCCTGCCCGGTGGAGGCGCTGGAACTTTCACAGGACTTCGAGCTGGCCAGCTACACGCGCGACGGCGCCATCTGGGACCGCCAGATGCTCGAAGAAGGCCCCCGGCCAACGCGCTACACTCAGTAAGTTTTCACACACATTTTCGCAACAGCGCCACGACCCCGAAGGAGTGGTCACGTTCCAGGGTCACGAGCTATGTCACGAATTATGGTCCAACGGGTCCACTCCCTCACGGTCTCGGCTCTGTTGCATGGTTCTATTGCGTGTTCTGTTTGGAATGATAATTTCTGGCGGGGCTACTTGCGGTTGATGCCGATGCCGTGCTGTTTCACGTAATGCTTGAGGGACTGCTGCACTTCCAACGGCACATTCTTAAAGCGCACGCCTACGCCGGTATCGGTGGAATAGGCGACGATGCCAGTGACTTCCAGTGGCTTGCTGTCCGGCTCAAACCCGATCTCGAGTTTCAAGTCTTGGCCCACCATATCCTTATTTGAGCCGTTCAGCAGGATTCCGTACTCGCTGAATTCGCGCGCCAGCCAGCGAAACTGCTTGCGGCCCCAGTTCACCACCACTGGAAAGGTGACGTGCAAGCGCGGAACGCGGCGCTTTTCCTGAAATTTTTTCTCTTCAGCCATGTTATTAACTTTGGGGCGCGCTTGAACCCGGCACCTTGAAACGACCCGAGACCCTCTGCCCGTGTGCGTTGTCGATTCCAACCATTAATCCCACTAAAAGTACCATAGAATCCCCACCAGCGGTCTGGCGAATGGGACTGATACCGATTGTGAACTCCCCGCCCGCCTTGTGTATCTGCGCCCGACTGGTTGTGAGTCGAAGCAAAGGAGGGACTGGCAGCATTCGCTATTCGTATGAGAAAAGAGTCCTGGTCCTCAAGTACTCTTGTCGCCAGTAGCGCGGCGCACTATCATCATTGCGGCGCATATTGAAATCGCGGATTATAGGCACACCGTAAATGGGCGAGTCAATGGAACGGAAAAACATACAGCCCGGGGAACGGAAAAACATACCGCCAGATTTAGATGGTCCCGCGCCTGTTCATATGCCCGCCCCCGCTCGTGCATCCCTGGGAACTCCTACGGCACTGCCCCGGCGCTCCAAGAACTGGCAACGAGGGGCGTTGAGCGCCGCCGTCATTGCGCTGGCCACCGCCGCCGCATGGGGACTCAGCGCCACCAGCGCGCTGCGTCAACTGGAGCTGAAGATTCACGATCAGACGGTGATCTGGGCTGGTGAGAGCGCCCCACCGGACAACATCGTCATTGTCACCATGGACCCCGCGACCGAAAAAGCCATTCCTGCCCCGCGCATCCTGTGGCACCCGCAATATGCAGCGCTGATGCGCGCCATCGGGCGAGGTGGAGCCCAGGCTGCTGCGTTCGATATTTTCCTGGCCATCTCCGTCGAACCCTGGGCACCGGACTACGACCGTCAAATCGCCGAAGCCTTTTCTGAAGTGGCCATGACCACTCCCTTCGTGATGGCTTTTGATACAGCGGATGGCGTGCCCGACCATTTGCCTCTCTACCTGCTGGCCAACACCATGCAACTCACCGGATTCGCCAACTTTACGCTCGATGCCGATGGCTTCGTCCGCCGCCAGCAGTTAATCAGCAATGATGGCACAATCGAATCGCTGGCCGCGCGCCTGGCCGCTGCGGCGACGGGCGAGTCCTGGAACGCCGCGGATTACGCGAGCGGGGCGGCACCGGCGTTGCAGCTCGGCGAGCGCGTGGTGCCGGTGGATGGCGACCGCGCCGTGGCGATTTCATACTATGGCCCCGCAAAGCACTTCAAACGAGTGTCGATGATCGAGGTATTGCGCGCCGCGGAAAAGCAGGACGAGAAAGCGCTACGCGGAATGTTTGAAGGCAAAGTGGTTCTGGTAGGCACGATCGAATCATCCGACACGCACCCCACGCCGTTTTATCGCGCCGGCGACTCGCCGCAACTGACACCCGGAGTGGAGATACACGCGAATGTATTGGCCGCGCTTCTGGAGAGCCGCTTCCTGCGCGGCACGCCGAGTTGGGCGACTCTTCTGCTGATGCTGCTGGCGGCCACCGCGGCAGCAGGCATTGCTCGCTGGTGCGGCTCGCATCGCAACCTGGTCACCAGCGCCGCGGCCCTGGTGCTACTGGCGGCTGGATATCTTCTGCTCTCCGCCCAAGTGCTGAAAACCGGATTGGTGCTGCCGAAAGTTCCGGTGCTACTGGCGCTGGCGCTTTCATCGGGAGCTGCATACGCAGCTTCCTCGCTGACTGAAGGCCGCCAGCGGAAGCTGCTGCAGGAAGTCTTTGGCCGTTATGTCAACGAAGACGTCGCGCGCGAGTTGCTGGAGTTCGGCGACATCCCTCTCGGCGGCAACCGCCAGCAGATCACGGTGATGTTCACCGACCTGCGCAACTACACCAGCTACAGCGAAGGCCGCGACCCGCATCAACTGGTGGAAGAGTTAAATGAGTATTTCGGGGGCATGTCGGCGGAGGTCAAGGCCCACGGCGGCATGATTAACAAGTTTATCGGCGACGGCATCATGGCCATATGGGGCGCGCCGGTGGAGCACGTTGACGATGCGCGGCGCGCCGTGGCCTGCGGACTGGGCATGGTCGAGCGCAACCGGATCATGAATGAGCGCCGCGCCACGCAGCAGCAGGAGCCGCTTCGCGTGGGCATCGGAGTCCACACCGGCATCGTGATGGTGGGCCACATCGGCGCGCCCGAGAAGATGGAGTACACCGCCATGGGCGACACCGTGAATCGCGCGGCGCGCATTGAAAGCGAGAACAAGGGTTTCGGGACGCAACTGCTGATCAGCGAGACCACCTATCATCTGGTCGCCGATATGATTACGGCGAAGTGTGTCGGCAAGGCCGACATGAAGGGCGTCGCGGAATCGGTCACTCTTTATGAAGTAACGGGATTAAGATAGTTACAAGGGACCAAGGAGATAGAGATGTCCATGCCAATCCGTTCATTTAGATTCATCCTGATCAGCCTGGCAGCGTTCACAACCTCCGCTGACGCGCAGACCGTGGGACTGCTGCCCATGATCAAAGGCGATGTCCGTATGATTCGCGCCGGCCAGACCACCGGCGTGCCCGCCCGCATCGCCGACCTGATCGGCGTCGGTGACCGCGTGATTACCGCGGCGGGCGCGGAAGCTACGATCTTGTTCTGCCCGGAATCGCGCGGCGCTAAACTGCTGGCCGATGGCGAAGCCGAGTTTACGGCAACCGCCATGCAGGTTCGCAAGGGCAAGCTCGGCGAAGAACGCAAAGTACCCAACTGCAAGCTGCCCGCCAGTCTATTGGCCAGCGCCAGCAAACAACAGGCCGGGATGCTGCGTCTGCGGGGCGCGCCGGTGATCCTGCGCACGCCTTCGCGCACCAACGTGGCCGGCCAGCAGCCGGAGTTTCGCTGGGACCCAGTCGCAAACGCCACCAGCTATGAAGTCAAGCTGCTGGATCGCGAAGAACGCATCCTGTGGAAGAAGGTCATTCCCGCGTCCGAACTGAAATATCCGGCGGAGTCCTCCGCTCTGGAATACGGGCAGAAATATTGGTGGCGGGTTACCGCCTTCGAAAACGCTGAGAACGTGGCCGAAGTCGGCTCCTACTTTCAACTGTTACCCAGCGATAAAGCCGCGCTGGTCAAGGAATCCGAGGCCAGTCTGCTGGAGATGCGCACCGCCGCGCCGGACGATAGCGGCCCGCTGTTCCTGCTCGCGTTTCTTTATGAAGACAACGGCATGCTGGACGCCGCCGCGCGCACCTACGGCCAGTTGAATACAAGCATGAGCCAGCAGGAATGGGTGCAGAGCCGCCTCAACGACTTGATGGGCAAACTCGGCTGGGACCGCCTGGAATCCGGCGCAGCCAAGTAGCGGCAAAGTAACAGCGCCCGTGACAGTGCCGCGACCGTCAGCGAGCGGACCCGGTGGCCGGGCCGCAACGCTTTCTCATTGCTCGCCGCATTGCTTTTCCAACGCTTCCCCAACCTTCCCAGTGATTCTGGCGCGTGACGCTGCACATCGTGCCCGCTCAGGCCGGGTCCGCTCGCTGACGCGCGCGGCTCTGTCACTTGTTCGCGCCCCGCTGCTGTGCCAGAATAAGCTCATGCGCATCCCGGTGAAGTTCGACGGGGCTTCCTTGCTTTTCCTGGTCTCATTTATCTTGATGAGCTTTGGCGCAGGACTGCATCCGGGCCAATCTCAGGCACCAGCGCCCATCGCCATACAGAATCTTCCACCCGCCGCGCCGCAAAGCGCGGAGTCCGCTCAGGCGCCTCCGGCCGAAGAAGAAGCCGCGCCGCCGATGTTTGAAGTGGAGGTGCAGGTGGTTACCGTCCCGGTTACGGTTACCGACCGCGACGGCAATTTCGTCACCGACCTGAATCCCACCGACTTCCGCATCCTGGACAACGGCAAGCAACAGCGCATCGAAAATTTCGAGTTGAGCTTCGACCCGCTATCGATGGTGGTGGTGGTGCAGACCAGCGGGCGCGTCGCAAAGGCGCTCGAGGAGATCAAGAGATCCGGCATTCTCTTTACGCAATTGATCCTCGGCGAAACGGGCGAGGCCGCCATCATTACGTTTGATCGCGAGGTGCGCCTCGCGCAGGACTTCACCTCCGACCCCGAGAAGATTGAGTCCACGCTAAAAAACATAAAGGCCGGTACGGACGAAGTCCACCTCAGCGACGCCGTGAGCCGCGCGCTGACCATACTGCAACGGCGCGGCAAAGGCCGCCGCAAAGTGGCCGTGGTCATCTCCGAGGCCCGCGACACAGGCTCCAGCGCCACGGCCGGGTTCGTGCTGCGTGGCGCGCAGCAGATGGGCATCAGCGTCTACACCGTTTCGCTCGACTCGGTTCGCGGCATGATCGATCGCACCAAGAGCGAAGGCCCGGCCGCCGCTTATCCTGCCGGAGTGATCTGGCGGCCCGGCCCAGCCAATGCGCCGCCCACGCCGGATACCCAGATCCCCATCGGCACGGCGAACCTCAATATACTCCCGCTGATCGAGGAGCTGGTCACCTACACCAAGAATTTGCTGGGTGGTAATCACATGAAGTTCTATGCGACAGGAAGCGGCGCGGCGGACTTCTCCTCCAACAACATGGAGTCGCTGGAAAATGCCATCACCCGCATCGGCCAGGAACTGCGCGACCAGTATATGCTCACCTACCGCCCCAATAATCTCGACAAGCCCAGCTTCCACCACATCCTGGTCCAGGCCGCCCGGCCCGGCGAGAAGCTCAACGTGCGCACCCGCCCCGGCTACATGTACACCCGCGGCGGCAAGGGCGCGGCGGCACCGCCCCCCCCCAGCAACGTCCGTTAGAGGCCGAGGGCTTCGACGACGGCGTCGTGGAAGGCGGGGCGGAACACGCGGATGGCTTCATTCGTGCGCGTGGGGTGGACGCGGTTGGTGAGCAGCACGACGAAGAGTTGCTTCTCCGGGTCAATCCACAGCGACGTGCCGGTGAATCCCAAATGGCCGTAGGCGGCGGGCGAGAAGTATTTCCCAGATGACGACGGCGCGCTGGGCTTGTCCCAACCGAGTCCGCGCGGCGCGCCGTCACCGGAAGGGCCAGCGGGGCTGCCGGGCTGGCTGCGCGTGAACTCGCGGATCGTCTCCGCTTTGATGATCTGCGTTCCCTTCCACATTCCTTCCTGCAACATCATCTGACAGAACACCGCCAAGTCCGGCGCGGTCGAGAACAATCCCGCGTGGCCCGCGACTCCGCCCATCACCCAGGCGTTCTCGTCATGGACTTCGCCGTGAATCAGGCGGTGCCGGAAATCGTTATCAATCTCCGTGGGTGCGATGCGCGGCAACAGTTCGCGGAGCGGATTGAAGAACGTACTGGTCATGCCCAATGGCGAGAAAATTTCCCGAGGGCAGCGAGACAACACCCCATCCACATGCGAGTCGCAGGACGCCGCCCACTCCAGCAACGCCCCCAGCAGAATGAATCCCACATCGCTATAGACCGTGCGCGTTCCCGGCGCGGCCTCCAGCGGAAGGGCGAGTGCCTCGGCCAGCACGTGTTCGCGCTGCCGCCCGCGCAGAAAAAACTTCTCGTAGGCGGGCAAGCCGGAGCTGTGCGCCAGCAGATGACGCACCGTCACGCGCTTCCGCATGTCAACTTCTGTTTCCGTGATGTCCTGCTCCAGAAACTCAGGCAGATAGCGCGCGATGGGATTATCCAAATGAAGTACGCCATCGTCCACCAGCAGCATGGCCAGCGCGGTGGTGGCGACTACCTTGGTGAGCGAAGCGCAGTCATAAATTGTGTCCGCGCCCACGGGCGGCGAATTTTCATCGTAAGTCTGCCGCCCCGCCTGAATGAGCGTTATCTCCCCACGATACCCAATGGCCGCCGACGCGCCCGGAAACACGCCCTCGATCACGGCCTGCCGCAAAATGCGAACCGGCTTGGCGAGCGCTGGCGCAGCATCAGCGCCTGGGCGCATGGACTGGAAAGGAGGGCCGGCGGGAAATTCGCTCATGGGCTGAATGTACCTCCCTTGCGAAACGCGCGCAACCCGTTGGCCTCGGCGCGGCGAGCATTCTGACCTCAACCCTCTGCGCAATCTGTGTAATCTGCGGATCGAACTATTCTGCTATACTCTCGGCGATGGATAACAAGTTGGCCGGGAGGGAACCATGAGCAAGAAGAATCTTAGATTGGCGGCAGTGGGCATCGTAATGCTGGCGGGACTTATTGCGGGATATGTCGAGTCCGCGATGGCGCAGGGCAAGATGGCCGAGGAAGTTTACAAGAACATTCAAGCGCTGAAGGGTGTGCCGGCCGAGCAGGTGCCCATCACCATGCAGTACTTCACCATGGCGCTGGGCGTTACCTGCGGCAACTGCCACGTGTCGGGGGCCAACGAAAAGGACGACAAGGAAGATAAGGTGATGGCACGGAAAATGATCAGCATGGTCCTCGACATCAATAAGGGCCACTTCGCTGGACGCGGCGCCATCTCCTGCTACACCTGCCATCGCGGCAACCGCGCGCCCGTGGGCACTCCCGTGCCGTCGGAGGCCGCACGGCCCACCACCGTGACTGCCGTGCCGGAAGGCGTTACCGCCGACCAATTGCTGGCGAAGTTCGTCGCATCCATGGGCGGCGATGCCGCCATCGCCAAGATAACCAGCAAGTCCGCCAAGGGCATGCGCGAGGACGCCGCCAATTCCCCGGCGCCTATCGAGATGTACTCGAGCTACCCGGACAAGGGCGCGCTGGTGGTGCACATGGTCGGCGCGGATGACATCACCGGCTACGACGGCGACGCGGGCTGGACGGCGAATCCTTCGCGCGGCGTGCGCGACATGATCGCGCAGGATACCCAAGGCACCAAGCTCGAAGACCCCATCTATCTTGCCGCCAACGCCAAGAAACTCTACACGGCGTGGCGCGTGGGCCGTCCGGAAAAAATCGGCGACCGCGAGGCGTATGTGCTGAACGGGACTGCTCCAGGCCGCGCGCCGGTGCGCCTCTACGTTGATCCGCAGGCAGGCACGCTGCTGCGCCTGATCCGCTACGTGGAGACGCCGGTGGGTCGCCTGCCCACGCAACTCGATTACAGCGACTACCGCGACGTGACGGGAGTAAAGGTCGCACACAAGATCGCCTCCATCCGCCCACAGGCGCGCAACACCATCACGCTGACTGATGTGCAGTTGAACACTCCAGTGGACGCGGCAAAATTCGCCAAGCCCGCCAACCCGCCGGCGCGCTAGTTTGGCGGTACGATGTAGCGAGAAGCTCCTCCCCTCAGCGTGCCCTGAGAGCGAGGAGCTTTTCCTTTTACAGTTTCCAGAGAGGAATAGGATGGGCAGAGGCGGGATGAAATTTCCGCCGCGCCAGTTACAATAGAAAGCGGAGGAATGGGTGAGTGGTTGAAACCGGCGGTCTTGAAAACCGTTTGCCTCGAAAGGGGCACGGGGGTTCGAATCCCTCTTCCTCCGCCATTATTCGGCAAACTTAAAGCAGAGCCGCGATGGAACATCTCGGCGCGCCGTGGACCGGGAGGGAGCGCACACGTTCGACGATTGTCAGTGATCGTCAAACGTGTGCGCTCCCTCCCGGTCGCGGCTCTGTTCACGCTGCACAATCGAAAGTAGGTTTAGAGCAAGGCGTCCTCGAGCGGCTTTGTTTTGTGCTTTGGTGGCTTGCGGCGGATGTCTTTTTCGACGCGAGTGGGCGGCGGAGAGCCGAGGGCTTCGCGGGCTTGGCGGCGGGTTTCCTTCAGGGCGCTGAACTTCTTAGGGCGTTTGAGTTTTGAGGGCATCGGCGATTACCTCAATCCGCGAGCGGCGAACTAAAAGCAGATTCCTCGCTCCCGCTCGGAATGACAATCTGGGGCACTCTAAGACAACTTGCCGCCTCCGGGCGCAAAGAGAAACAGCCAGCGGCGGGGGCCTCTGGCTGTTTTCTTAATTCCCTTTCAGGATCGCTCAAAAAATTTCCGGACTCTCCACTCGATTCGTGAGAGAACGCACTCGGGCTCGCTTAGCCCAACCTACATCGACGCGCGCGCGTCCTTCACCTTGGGTGTTGAAATGTAGCCGGTGATGCGATCCTTTAGCACTTTCTGGACCACAATCTCCGTCGCTTGGCGCTGCCCTTGCAGGTAGAACTGAACGGGCTCGAATGGGTTCTTGTCCTTCTTCTCGACAGTCTTGTCATCGGCGGTCAGCGCGAGCGTAAACTTCTGACGCTTGTCGTCGGTCTTCTTGAGTTCGAGTTGCACGCTGCCCACCTTCTGGCGCTTGGCCTTCTTGGTGATGTCGAACTCGATGTAGTCGCGCTCGCCGCGCAGCCGCAGATCGGAGAGATCCGAACCCGTGCGCGCGATCAGATCGCTTTGTACGCCGAGGTCGCCGACCACGCGCTTCAACTCCGCCTTGGTGGCGTTCAACTCCGCCTGCGTGGACCTGACTTCTGTCTTTACGCCGGTAACATCCGTTGCGAGATTGCCCAGGTTGCCCTTGGTGGCTTGCTGATCCTGCGACAACTGGCCGAGCTGATTGGAGAGCTGCGTCGCGTTCTCCTGCGTGGCCTGCTGCTGACGGGCCAGCTCCGCCGCCGCCTGCCGCGTGCGAGCCAGATCGCTGGCCGTGGCGCCCAACTTGTTCCTGGCATCCGCGATTTCGCCCTGCAGATCAATCTGCTTGGTGTCGGCTGCCTTCAACCGAGTGTGCAGTTGCTCCAGTCCCTTGTCCTGCAATTGATTATCTTCTTCCAAGCGGGCCACTAAACTCACCAACTGGTCATTCACGGACTTGGTGTAGCTATACTGCAAATACATGCCAGCCGCCATCAGCACGGCTAGAACTGCCAGCGCGAGATTCGCTTTGTCGCCGCCGGAGCGCGCCGGAGGCGGCGTGGGGCTCTCCGAGCCGGACGCGCTGCCAATATTTAGATTTGGGGAGATGCTCATTTTCTCTTGCTCCTGTATCTTTTTCGGAAAATTAGTTTTGCCTCTATTAGCAAACTTTCATCTGCCCTCTCCACGAAAAGATCATTAGGGCAATGGGGATGGAAATGTTTGTGGATGACGGCCCAAGCTCTCGTCAGGGAGCGGGCCAGCCACCAAGCCTGTTTATGCCAGACACCTCCATAATAGCATCGTGATAACTGGCTCTGTCAATTGTTTGACGAAGAAATTTGCGGAAGTGGGGTGCCGTACAAGATATGGAAACGCAGCGCAGGGAACCGCCTGTTTGGCGAACGGTCTCCCGCGCAATCTCTCGACGTAAGGACTACTGCACGCCTACTGTCCAATGGTAACGCGTGCGATGCCGTTAACTCCGCTGGTGGCCATCCACAGGTCTTTGCCGTCGGCGGTGTGGCTCATGTTGCGCACCACGCCGCCGCCGGATGGAATGATCCAGGTCTGGAACTTTTCCGACTTGGGATCAAAGCGCACCACCGTGTTCGGCTCCACACCGCTTTCGTTGTACCAGATGACGTCCTTAATCGCCTCGATGCCGTAAGGCTGCGACTCCGGCCCACTCGGCGACGCCCACTCTTTGGTGGTGTGCGTCTTCGTGTCAAACCGGCCCAAGTAGCCGCGCGCGTAATCGGCGAACCAGATGGCGTCATCGCTGGTGATGGCGATGCGCCGCGGCCGCGCGCCCTCGGCGGGCAGGGAATATTCCTTCAGCTCCATCGTCACCGGATCAATGCTGGCCAGCCGGTTCCCGCCAAACTCGCAGACCCACGGCGTGCCCTTCGAATCCACTACCATCCCATAAGGATTGGAGCGCGGCGTGGGAAAGGAAACCAGTTTCACTTCACCGGTTTTCGGATTGAGGCGACCCACCATGTTGGCGCCCTGCAACGAGAAAAACAGATTGCCGTCCGGCGTGAAGATCGGCGTGTGCGGATCGCGCGCCTTGGGGTCGGGCATCTTGTATTCGGTTACCTTACCCGTCTTGGGATCGAGTTTGCCGATGGCCGCCGCCGAGTTCGCCGTGTACCAGATGTTGCCTTCCTTGTCGTTGATCAGCCCGTGCGGGCCGTGTTTCTCGGGCAGAGGAAATTCCGTGAACTTCTCGGTCTTGGGATCGAAGCGCCCCAGCACGTTGGCGCGCTGGCCGGTGTACCAGGCCATGCCATCCGGCGTCACCAGCGGGTCGTGCGGACGCGAACCCGGCGTGGGCACCTGCCACTCCTTGATGCTGATCTCGACGCTGCCGGGAAGCAACTTCGGCTTGGGCGACTTGTTGGGAAACGCCGCGGCCAGATAGTCCACCACCATGGGAGCTTTGTTGGCGGCCAGCGGCGAGCCGAGCCGGATCATGCCCTCGACGATGCGCTCCCACTCGACGCGCGTGTTGCCGGCGCGCGCGATGCGCGACAGCGCGTGGCACTGCACGCAGGATTCTTCGATGAATGCCCGCGCCACGCCCTCCGGCAGCTTCACGTCTAGGGCCGCGGCATTGGCGCCCGCGGGGGCAGCCGGGGCGCTCGCCGGAGCACGCTGGGCCTGTGGCGCCGCATCGGCAGCCGGAGCCGCCGCCGGCTCGGGAGCCTTTTCGGGAGCCTTGTCTGGGAAATTGCTGGCGAGATAAGTTGCGATCACTGTTTTGTCATCGTCAGTGAACATGGCGCCCATGCCGACCATCTGGTCCACCAGAGCTTGCCAGCCTTCCAGCGAATCCTTGTGATTCACCACGCGATTCAGATTGTGGCAAGTGGAGCATTGCGTCTCCACCTCGGCCTTGCCCGGCCCGTCGGGCAAGTCCTGCGCCATCGCGCCCGGAGCCAGCACCGCCAACGCCAGGGCCAAACTTAAAGCTACGCCCCACTGCAAAGAGATTTTCACCATACATCCTCCCGAATTCCCGCACCAAAATGTGGCCCCGTATGCCCCCGATTGTAAGCCCCCGCAGCGCCCCCGCGCAAGCCGTTTCCTGACCACGTGCCACGCGCGCGGCTCTGTCACGCAACACCATCACGCCCTGCACTGGCACATTGTGAACGTGCGCGGCGCCCTACTCCCCGCGCTGCTCCTGGATCGCCTGCGCCCGCTTTCTCAGCGCGGTAGCCTCCTTCGTCCGCCCCAACTCCTGCAACACCGCCGCAAGGTTTTTGCATACCAGCGCAATATGAGGATGGTCAGGTGGCAGCGACTTTTCGCGGATGGCCAGCGCGCGGCGGTAGAGCGGCTCGGCTTGGCTGTACGCGCCGCGCCCGTTCAAGTAGAAGCCGGTCTGATTGAGCAGCAGCGCCGCCTCCACAAACTCAAACCCCAGGTTTTCGATCCAACGGGCGCAAGCCAAAGCCTGCGGCAGCATCCGCTCGCATCGAGACCAATTCTGAAACTCAGGCATCGGGAAGGCTGCGTCCACGGCCCGCACGGCCCGTTCCGCATAATTCCGCCGGTCCTCCTGCGTCATCCTATCGCGAATAACGGCTTGCGCAATCCTGTGAATGCTGTAGGCGCTGGCACCGGTGCTCCTGCTGATCAGGGAATATTTTCGGAGCGGCGCGAGCGCTTCATCCAGCAAGAGCGGGTTCTGCTGGTAGTCCGCCAGAGCCGCCCCCAGTGCGGAGCCAACCTGCGCAGCACCGCCGGTAACCAGCTCGAACGGGATGTCATCCGGCGCGAGGAAAGCGCTCACCCGCAGCAGCTCCGCGGCTGGCGGAGTCTTTTCCACTTCTCCAAAGTTTAGCTTCCAGGTGGTGGCCACTAATTCAGAATAGCCTCCGGCAACCGGACCACGATCATTCAGTAGAGCAACTCCACGATTGCGATAGGTCTTCAGGTAATCCTGGAACGTAGACTCCTTGGCCACAATGTAGGCCGCGGCCTGCTCCAATGCCAGCGGCAGATAGCCTAGCTCTTTGGCCAAATCCCGCGCGGCCTCCTGCTCCTTCTCCTGGCTTGACTGCCGCGAGGTGCGAGCCAGCAGGAAGTCCAAAGCCTCGTCTGGCTCGAAGTCTCCAAGGGAATGCGTTGTAACATTTCCCAGTGCGTCAAGAATGCCGGGGCGGGAAGTGAGCAGAATCGCGCCTTTGATTTCAATCGGAAGCAATGGCTTGATGAGTTCGGGCCAGTCCGCATTGTCAAAAATCAGGAGCCATCCGTCGTTTTCGCTTAACCAGCTCGTTACCGCATGGCGGACCACAGTCTGGTCCGAAGAATCGCTGCCGGGCAGTTCGAGCATTCGCGCGATTGTCCCGAATCCCGAATTGATGCTTTCCTCCGAGGAGGCTCGCACCCAGAGAATCGCGCGATAATCATCACGGTGCCGATAGGCGTATTCCGCCGCCGTTTGTGTCTTGCCCTTGCCGCCGAGACCTGTGATCGCCTGCTTCCTGATCCCCTTGGTGATGAAGTTTTCATGTAGGGTGGCGAGTAGTTTCTCGCGTCCTGTAAACCAATCGGTTCTTTGTTGCGGCACGATAAAGAACTTTTGGGGGACGACGAAATCTTGTTTGCGTTCTCTTGGTTGTAGATGCGGCTCCGGTCCCAGCGGGGGCTTTGGGGTGGCGTGCTTACCTTTTAGGCGGCGCAACAGGAGATCGAACCCCTCTTCTGTCGTTGGGTTGTAATGGTTAACCCCTTGAAGAACAATTGGAATGTGTTTAGCGTCATCAGCAGTGAATACCACCGGAATGAACTTCGTGTTGCGACCTTGAGAATTGTACAATTCCTGCGTAATGATCGCGCCTTCCCAGGTTGCTCCCAGGCCTTTCCCTACTTCTTCTTTTTTCCGAAATCGCCGGAGATAAGTCTCGGTACAAATCACCAGGACAAATTCGGATGCCTCGATCTCATCCTCCATCCATGTCGGCCAGCCTTCCGGCGGGGAGTCGATATATTGATCGATCATGGCGTCAACATTGTTGTCGCGCAGCTTTTTGGCAAGGGCAAGCACTTGATCTTGGAAGGCAGTATCCCCATGTGCGTAACTGATGAATACGCGCTGTGCGGGACTGGGTTTCTCTTGGCTCAATCGCAACCTCGCATCAAACAAGCAGACAGTATCATAGCCCACTGCGCGGCGCAGCGCACCCGCTCGCCAATCGCTCGTAGTGGGTCAGTTCGCCGTCAGGGCACGACTTCAGTCGTGCCGAAAATGTGCCGCAAGAAAACGCTTCCTCACTGCCGTAGGCGTAAGCGCAGGCGCGCAGCGCCACAGCGCGGATCATTGCCTTTGGGATTCGCGCGGATTGTACAGTGGTGGCGCAGGCATTCTTGCCTGCGGGGTTTGAAGTGCTTTTATTTTGGCGGGCTGGAATGCCTGCCCTACCAAAAGACGCAGGCAGGAATGCCTGCGCCACCCATATGCCTGCATCACTGCTACAAACGAAGGATGATTTCGGCGGTCGGGGGGTGAGCCATAAATTACCCTCACGGCAATTTGTCAACCACTTTGCAAATGGGAAATAGGGAGCGCGAGTGAACAAAGCGCGACTTGCAAACCGCGAATTTTGTCAAATTGGAAAATTTGGATTCTTTGGGCAGAAAGGCGCAGGGATAATTGAAAGGAAAGTTGCTGCGGGCGCTCTGCCTGTCCCCATTCTCCGACCCCAATCCCCTGGTTTGTCAATCTGGTCAGAGTGGTCAGAACCGTGAAAATTTGCACTTTGGGCTGGGCCGACGATTTGGTCGCGCCAGCCGCTCACTTTTAGGGTGACAAGAAGCATTGAAACGGTGGGAATCGGTGTGCTACTCTGAGGGCCATTTGCAAGCCCGGGTCTGTCTTCTGAAATGCGCTGATCATCTGGAATCCCCTGAAGGGGGCGACCTGTGGGCAGGAGGGAGCAGTCATCATGAAAGCTTATCTGGGGAAGGACATCCGTAATGTGGGCGTGGTCGGGCACGGCGACTGCGGCAAGACCTCGCTGGTCGCGGCGCTCCTGCAGGCCGCCGGGATCACGCAACGTCTGGGCCGCGTCGATGACGGGACCACTATCACCGACTTCGACGAGGAAGAGCACGAACGCAAGGTAACCATCTCCACCGCGCTAGCTTATGTGGAATGGGCCACGCCGCTCGGGACGTCATCCAACACCCTGCCAAATAAGGCCAAGATCAACCTGCTCGACACGCCCGGTTACAACATCTTCATCAATGACACGCTGGCCACTCTGATCGCCGCCGACGCGGCCTTCGTGGTGGTGGATGGCGGCCACGGCGTGGAAATCCAGACGGAGAAGGTGTGGGACTTCTGCGACCGCTACGAGCTGCCCCGCGCGGTGGTGATCAATCGTCTGGACCGCGAGCGCGCCAGCTTCGAGCGCGCGGTCGAGAGTGTGCAGTCCGTGTTTGGGCGCAACGCCGTGCCGGTGCAGCTCCCCATCGGAGCGGAGAAAGACTTCAAGGGCGTGGTGGATTTGGTGGCCATGAAGGCGTGGACGTATAGCGCCGCGAACAATGGCAAAGGCACTGCTGGCGACATCCCCCCGGACATGAAGTCCGCCGCCGAAGAGGCGCACAGCAAACTGGTGGAGCTGATCGCCGAAGGCAACGACGCGCTGATGGAGCAGTTCTTCGACAAGGGTACGCTGGAGATAGCGCAACTCACGCAAGGCTTGCGCGACGCGGTCGTCTCGCGGCGGTTGTTCCCGGTGCTGTGCTCGGCGGCGACGGCGATGACCGGCGCGGATCAGTTGCTGAACTTCGCCGTGGACTACTTCCCGTCGCCGCTGGATCGCGGAGCCGCGAAGGGCCGGACCGCCGACGGCAAGGAAGTCGAGCGCAAGATCGCCGACAATACTCCCGTCTCCGCATTTGTGTTCAAGACCTCCGCGGATGTCTTCGCGGGACGCATCACGTATTTCAAAGTGATGTCCGGCGTGATCGCCAATGACGCCAACCTCACGAACTTCAATAAAGCCGGGGCCGAGCGGCTGGCGCATATTTCGATCATGCAGGGCAAGACGGCGACGGCAGTGCCGGAGTTACATGCGGGAGACATAGGCACGGTTGCCAAACTGAAAGACACGCACACCGGCGACACGCTCGGCGACAAGCTGCCCGATAAGACCGCCGCGATCCTGTACCCGCCCGTGGCCATGCCCGAGCCGTCCATCAGTTTCGCCATCGCCCCCAATACGCGCAATGATGAGGATCACTTGAGCGGCGCGCTGCATCGCATTCTGGAAGAAGACTTGTCGCTGCGCTTCTACCGCGATGCGCAAACCAAGGAGTTTCTGCTGGGCGGATCGGGTCAGCAGCACATCGAAGTGATTGTCTCGAAGCTGAAGAAGCGCTATCACGTCAACGTAACGCTCAAGGCGCCGAAGGTTCCTTACCGCGAGACGATCACTGGCAAGGCCGATGTACAGGGAAAGCACAAGAAGCAGTCGGGCGGGCACGGCCAGTTCGGCGACTGCAAGATCAAGATGGAGCCGCTGCCGCGCGGCGGCAACTTTGAATTCGTCAATGACACCTTCGGCGGCTCCATTCCCAAGAATTACATTCCCGCCGTGGAGAAAGGGATTGTGGACTCCGCCGCGCGCGGATATCTGGCTGGCTTCCCCGTGGTCGATTTCAAAGTGATTGTCTACGACGGCTCGTATCACGATGTAGACTCGTCGGAAATGGCCTTCAAGATCGCCGGATCAATGGCCTTCAAGAAAGCGATGGAGGTGGCCAAGCCTGTGCTGCTGGAGCCGGTGATGCACGTAGAGGTCTATGCGCCTGACCAATATTCCGGCGACCTGATCGGCGACATGAACGGTCGTCGCGGACGTATCCAGGGTATGGAGACGCGCGGTCACTCGCAGGTCCTGAAGGCCCAGGCACCCATGTCCGAGATGCTCACCTACGCCTCGCAACTCACCGCCATGACCCAGGGGCGCGGCACGTTCCACATGGAATTCTCGCACTACGACATCGTGCCCGCGCAGATCGCGGGAAAGATTGTCGAGGCCTACAAGGCTTCACGCGCCGGTGAAGAAGTGGAAGTGGAAGTCTAGCGCTCGCGCAACTGACTTGTGTGGCCCGCACGGCAGTGCCGCTGCCTTGTTGTGCCAGGTGGTCGCTTCAAACGAGCGTTCCCGCATCAGGGTGTTTCACTTGCTGGTTGTCGCAATCAATGTTAACTTACACAGCGGATTGGTAGTTGTTCCCATCTGCGTAATCTGCGGATGTTCCAAACTATGGTTGGCAAGACGATCTCCCATTACCGGATCGTGGAGCTGCTGGGCGGCGGCGGGATGGGCGTCGTCTATCGGGCGGAGGACTTGACGCTCGGCCGCATGGTGGCGCTGAAGTTTCTCTCGGCGGAGTTGGCCGCGGATCGCCAGGCGCTCGAGCGTTTCCACCGCGAGGCGCGCGCGGCCTCGGCATTGAACCATCCCAACATCTGCACCATTGAGGAGTACGAAGGCCAGCCCTTCATCGTGATGGAACTGCTCGATGGCGCGACGCTGAAGCACGCCATCGGCGGGCGAACAACTGTACGAGTTGGGCGCGCAGGTGGCTCAACAAGTCGGTGGTGTACACAGCAGATGTTCTCACGAACATCTGTTATTTATTGGCAGCAAAAACGGTCGAATTCTATTGATGTGAGCCGGGGGAAGGAGCGCGAGAACCGAATAGTGTAATGGGGAATTTCAGCTAACGAACCATGAGCTTGAAAGTGTAAGTTTGACCATCGCCCAAAACAAGCCTGGCGTCTGACGCTGTTGGAGTTCCGGTACAGCAACTTGTATTTTGGAAGTTAACCTGATACAAGCTTACGGCTCCGGGAGAAAGTCCGGCGTAAACAATTTCCATTTCCGAACTTCCTACCAGCAAACGGGGTTTGGTCAGTAGCAGGTAAATGTCGCCAGGCGGAGCAAACTCGTTTATGGGTACAAACGGGGTGGTAGAGCCAAGGCCGGTTCCCCACAAAAGGTAATACTCGCCGCACACAAGTGGTTCACCCGGCGCAAGCAAGCGGTACTGGCTGTCCTGCACCAGGGTTCTTGCGTTTGGGTCAAAGACCTGGAATATCCCGGGGAACGAACTTGTGATTCCCAAGGAACTTGAGGTGTTAGATATCCCTTCTCGGTTTACAGTTATTCGGGTTGCGGTTCCTTCAATGTCCGGAACCAGAAAATTAACCTGGTTGGGAGAAACGAAATGGAGTGGCGCCTCTTTGTCACCAGAACTGCTAGTAACAAACACTCTCACGCCACCAAGAGTGGTGGGGAAAGGGGCGGTACTGGCGTGTTCGGTGCTGTTGGCTAGGTCACCCCACAAAGTCATCCAAGTTCCCGGTGCCAAGTTGGTTGCGGTAGCGAAACTAGCTGCATTGGTAATAGCGGTAATGTGCGGAGCGCCTACAGGAACAGGGAACACTTTGTATGTGAATAGTCTGCCGTCGCTGACTTTCTGGACCAAGTACAGGAGCGGACCAGAAGCAACCATTCGTTGCATCTCTCCTTGCGGGGCGTCCAGGTCTGTAAGCAGGGTTTCCACAATTTGGCCAGAAAGACGGATCAAGCCTCGCACCCCGGGACGCAAAGTTGTTATGAAGTAAAGCGGTCCATTGGGGACCCCAGCAAGGCTAATAACATCGCTAACCGTTACGTTTCCAACCCGGCCGTTGGTTACCAGCTTTTGCTCTAATGTATCCGGGTTTAGAAATTGGCTAACTTGCAGCCCACCAGAATTGGTGTAAGCCACTGTTGCTGTTTCATTATATACTGCAATGGCCGTAATATTCTGAAAGCCGGACAAAACGACTTTAGTTTCTCCCCACGTACCGTTGAACACGACACTAATGCGGAGCAGAGTACGGTCAGTTTCATTTACAACGTAGGCATATCTGGTATTGACCCCAACCAAGACTAAGCGTTTGTTTTCGCTCAATCTAATCCGGTAAATCACTTCCAGAATGGGACTACTTCCGGCTGGCAGTTCAAAAATTCCTTGGTAAACATTTGTTGGGTCGTCTGTGGGTTGGTAGTAGGCTCCTAAAACTATTCGACCAGAACCTTTTTTAAACCCCAGACATCCAAGAAAGTACCAACTGTCTCTGGCTTATTGCGGTAAGTTATTGTGTCGCTTGTTCCAAAGAGCCTAATAGGTGGACCAGGAAGACCGCGCCCTTTGACGTACAGGGTAGAGTTGTAAGTCGAAGAACTAGTTGGAGTGTACTTAACATAATGTACTCCACCACTGCTCCCACAGGCTACAGCAGCCCTTGCTGATTGTGGGAAACGCCCTTGGAATGGGGCAATTAGGTAAGTGACTCCGCCTAAAGCGCTTTCATTACTCTGGTCTAAAAGTTCTGGCGTGGCAGCAATTCTGGGATCCCAGTGTTTAAGGAATAAGCCAGAATTGCTGCAAAGGCCGCCTTCGGTAAAAGGTGGTCCCGGATCATCGGCTGTGAAGGTTTCTGCCGGCAATGCAAGTAGCTGTGGTGAAAAACGGGAATCCGGAACTCCCTGCAGGGTTGTTAATTCTGCCCTGACTTTCGGAGACAGGGCTGCAACCAGTACTAACAAAAGAACCAATCCGCTAGGTTCGGATCTCATGTAAATGATATTATCTCATGGTTAGTCAGCCGCGTTATCCTGTTGAATAGAATTATTCAAATCCATCAGGGTATGCAGGCTACTATCTGGCAGCGCCCAAATGATCAATGCATGCACGCGTCGTCATTCCCAATTCACAACGAGAGTGGAGAGCCATGGCCTTGGTCCTCGCCGGAGCGACCGCCGGAGCAAACGGTCCCGCGCAAACGCTGATTGCAGAGAAGGGCGGCCGGGAGGTGGGTTTTCCATAGGCCCGCTTGCTGACGCCCGCGGCACTGTCACGCAGCATGGATGGCGGCGGGCTTGTAGCGGTGCACGTGAATTTGATTCTCAGTGGCGCGGTGGACGGCCAGGTCGTATGCCAACTGCATGCGCATCAGGTGGTCCATTTTGGGGCCGCAGGCCTTTTCGATGCGCAGGGCCATCTGCGGGCTCAGGTCGGTGCGCTCATTCAACAGCAGCGACAAGGCTTGGCGGCTGACTTTCAGAATGCCGGCGGCCTCCGAAACGGATAGTTCTAATGGCTGGATAATCTGGCGTCGAATGATGCCGCCGGGATGCGGCGGATTTTTCATAGCCATGGATTGAATGCTCCCAATCGCTGGGCGTGTCCGCTTGCTTACGCGCGCGGCTCTGTGGCACGGCGCCGGTTATTCGCGACCGTCGTCGATGACGTGGCCGTCGCGCATTGTGATGATGCGGTCGCTGAAGGCGGCTACTTCCGGGTTGTGGGTGATCATCAGGATGGTCTGACCGAACTTGCCGTTCAATTCCTGGAGCATGTTCAGGACTAGTTGAGAAGTCTCGGTGTCGAGCGCGCCGGTGGGCTCGTCGGCGAGGAGAATCTTCGGCTTGTTGACCACGGCGCGGGCGATGGCCACGCGCTGCTGCTCGCCGCCGGACATCTCCAGCGGGCGATGGTTGATGCGTTGATCGATGCCCAGCAATTTGAGGATCGAGTTCAGATGATCGTTGTCTACGCCATTACCGTTTCCGGCAATATGGCCAGCCAGCGCGATGTTGTCGTAAGCGGAGAGAGTCGGCAGCAGGTTGAAGCGTTGGAAGACGAAGCCGATCTTCTTCTTGCGCATCTCGGTGCGTTGGGCTTCGCTCATTTGCGCGAGGTCGTCGCCGTCCACTGTTAGCTGCCCGCCGCTCGGCTGAGTCAGTCCGCCGATGATGTGCAGCAGGCTGGATTTTCCGCAGCCGGAGGGGCCAACGATGCTGACGAACTCGCCCTGCTCCACGCTCAAGTCCACGCCGCGTAGCGCGGGCACGTCCACCTTGCCCACGCGGTAGGTCTTGCGCAATTGTTCGGCGTGAATGATCTCAGGCAAGAGTTGTTCCTTTTATTCGTAGGCCAGCGCTTCGATGGCGTCCTGCTTGGCGGCGCGCATCGCCGGGTAACATGACCCAAACAGGCTGGCGAACAGCGCGATGCCCGCGGCGCGCAGCATCCACTCACTGGTAATCACAATAGGTAGCGTGGGAAAGAATAGCCCGACCAATTGCCGCACCGCATAACTGAGTCCGATGCCGCCGATAATGCCAAACACAGTCAGCGTTGCTGTTTCACGCAGCACCAGATTGAAAACATATCCGCGCGACGCGCCCATGGCCTTCAAGATGCCGATCTCCCGTGTGCGTTCGATGATGGTGGAGTACATGGTGATGAAGATCACCAGCAGGCCGATGCAAACCGCCAGCCCGATAATCACTGAGATGAAGTTACTCAGGCCGGGAACGTTTCCCGCCACCATGAGTGAAACGTATTCCTGCATGTCGCGCAATTGATAGTTGGGAAGCAACACCTGCATCTTGGCCAGCGCTTCCTTCACCTGCTTGGGTTGGGTGAGGCGCACGAAAAAGATGGACGCCTTGCCCGCTGATCCCATCAGGTCCTGCAATTTTTCGATCGGCAGGAAAATCCGCGCGCCCTTGCCGTGCTCCACAATTCCCGCGACGCGAAACTGCTGGTTGAGCAGTTCCAGCGTGCTGCCGACTTTTAACGATCGCGAATCGGCGAAGATGTCGTCCACCAGCACATCGTCGGGCTGCTCGAATCCGCGGCCATCGAGGAAGCGAAAGCCGCCGGAGACGGCGTCGAAGCTGGGCACATCGATTCCGTAGATCAGAGTGATGCCGCCCGAAGTGCTGGCCTGCACCAGCACGGGGGCAACGGCGCGGACTTCGGGAATTTCAGCGAGCTTTGCGGCGATGGTCACCGGCATCGGCGAACCGCTGAATCCGAGGAACATGGAAGTGGTCTGCGGTTGGACCATGATTTCCGCGCCCACGCCGGCGGTGCGGCGCGCGGACTCCTGCATCACGCCTTGCGACAGGCCCACCACCATGATAATGAGCACCACTTCAAGGGCCACGGCCGCGACAGAGAGCAGCGTGCGAATGGGGCGGTTGACGAGATTGGCGAGTATGAGGCGGTTAATCAATTAGGAGTGCCTTCATTGAGCGGGGCATTGACGAGCGGGGCGTTGGCGGGCTGACCGTCCAGGCTGACTAACTCCACGCCAGCAGGCCGCTCCATCTTGAATTTTTCGTCGCCGAGATCTTCATTGAATACCAGGCGCATGACAGCCAGGGCCAGGCCGTACTCATCCTGCGGGCGGTCAATCACGATGTTCTGCGGGTAGCGCAATCCGGCAAAATCGCCATAGTTAGAGTAGTGAGCGTCGGTGGCCAGCACCCCGCCGGGATCAAAAATTTGCAGGCGCGCCAGAGTCAGTCCAACACGCTCAAACCACAAGCGGCGAGACAGTTCGAGACGCCCGTTGCCGTCGTTGGCCAGAATGTGAATGACATAGTAGCTCTGATCGGGCTCATTCACCACTTCCAGCGCCACTTTCTCTTTTTCGCTATCGGGACTGTGCCACAACAGCGCATCCAGAATATGCTGCGGGCGAAGATTCTCCAGCGCAGAGGCAGACTTCTTCGTGCGATTATTGCTCCCCACCATCAGGCGGTTCTTCGACGGAACATATAGCTCGAACTTCTCGCCATCCGAAGCCAGATCGAACGCCGTATTGCGCACTACCGGATACAATCCGATCATGCGCAACCAACCCGGCTTGCGGATCAGCAGAAAAGAGCGCACATCGCGGTAATGCACCACTTCACCCTTCAGCACAGAGCTGACGGAGGGCTCCACTTCGACCGTGGCGTTCAGCGTCCGAATGAATTCTTCCTGTTGCCGCAACCCGGCTAGCAGCTCATCCAGCGTGGCTTGGCGATAGGCCGAGGCGGGCCGAACAGTATTGATACGCTCGCGTGAGCGGATTAAACATCCGGTAGATAGCAGGGAGCCAGCAATAATTAGAGATACAAAGAGGCGCGCCCGCCAGGATGGTGCCCGACGGAGACATGGTTGTATATTGGGTCCCCCCGCAGGGGTCCCTGTAATAATTCGTCTTGTACTCATTCGCTCCGTCTGCCATGCCCAACTCCAGGGCCTATCCAAGCCAATGTACCAGACGCCAGACAACCCACGCAACCCTTCGGGGCCTTTAGCATTAGCGAGATAAGGTTCGTGGAGTCCATTGGTTAAGCTGAAAATATCAGGTCATCTGAGGATAATCCGAACCTCTGCTGGGGGCTTATTGGTATACAATGCGGGAAGTGAAGCTACGTGGCTGGGTCCGAGGCTGAGGAGGGAATTTCCATGCCGATCTATGAATACAAGTGCTTGAATTGCAAAGATCAGTTCGAGTATCTGCTCCTTCCCAGCACTCCAGCGCCGCCGCAGTGTCCCTCCTGTGGCGGGAACAAGCTGGAGCAGACACTCTCCGCATTTGCCGTGAACTCGGCCGAGAAGAGTGCAGCGGCGTGGCAGGGCGCGCGCAAGAAGTATGAAAAAACCGAGCTGCGCGACAAGAAAGTTGCCGAAGCCGAGGCCGTCCACCACCATCTTCACGATCATTAGCCCTGGCTAGCATTCGATGCGAGCATTCAATTCTCAACGATACGTCCTACATTGATTGGACCGCGCCGCTGGCGGCGGGACCTTCTCCTGCCCTATTCTATAAGAGATGACACACATCGGAAAAATCGGGCGCATCACGTTGCGCGAAATTCGTATGCCGCTGGTATCGCCCTTCGAGACCAGCTTCGGATTGACCACGGAACGCCGCATCATTCTCGTCGAAGTGCAGGGCGAAGGCGTCAGCGGTTGGGGCGAAGTTACCGCGGGCGAAGGGCCTTTTTACAATGAAGAGTGGACCGACTCGGCCTGGCTGATCCTCAAGGACTTCGCTATCCCGAGCCTGCTTGCAAAGCCCCTGCGCGAGGTTGGCGAAGCCGCCGGGCTGTGGGAATCAATCCGCGAAAATCGCATGGCCACCGGAGGCTTGGAAGCTTCGCTTTGGGAATGGCAGGCGCGCCTTCAGAACGTCCCTCTGCATCAATTGCTGGGCGGGACGCAGCGTGAAATTTCCTGCGGCGTCTCGATCGGCATTCAGCCCACCATCGACGACTTGCTGCGCAAGATTGCAACAGAAGTTGCGGCCGGTTACCAGCGTGTGAAGGTGAAGATCAAGCCGGGCTGGGATATTGAAGTCCTCGAGAAAATCCGCGAGCGCTTCCCGCGCCTGCGCTTGATGGCCGATGCCAACTCCGCCTATCGCCTGGAAGACAAGGGCCACCTGAAGATGCTCGACCGCTTCTACCTGATGATGATCGAGCAGCCGCTCGCGCACGACGACATCATGGACCATGCCCGCCTACAGCAGTATATCGAGACGCCCATCTGCCTGGATGAGAGCATCCGCAGTTTGCGCCATGCCGAGCAGGCGGTAGAAATGAAGGCCTGCCAGATCATCAATATCAAGCTGGGCCGCGTCGGTGGCTTCCGCAATGCCAAGCTGATTCATGACTGCTGCCAGGCCGCGCGTGTTCCAGTGTGGTGTGGCGGTATGCTCGAATCCGGCGTGGGCCGCGCCGCCAACATCGCGCTTTCCACCTTACCCAACTTCGTGCTGCCCGGAGATGTTTCCGCCAGCCAGCGCTACTGGAAACGCGACGTGGTCATCCCCGAGGTGACCGTCACTCCACGCGGAACGATAGAAGTCCCGCAAGGCGCTGGCAACGGATTCGGTGTCGACCGCGAACTCATCGCTTCTCTGACGGTACGCGAGGTGTCCCTGCCATGAGCGGCGCGACACCGACGAATAACGTAGAGCCAATGAACGGAAGCATTTCGGCGCGTGCGGCATGGTTTAACGCCAGCCTGGCCACTTTTCTTTGGGCCGCCAACGTCCTTCCTGTCAAACTGGCCCTGCGTGAAATTCCCGGACTGACGACGGCATTGGCCAGAGTTACGCTGGCGGGCTTAGTCCTTATTGCCGTCCACCTCTGGCGGGGGAAATCGTTTTCCTTGCGTCGGGATGAGCTGAAGGATTTCCTTCTGCTCGGATTTTTCGGCATTGCGATCAGCTTTGCCATGTTCACCACCGCCATGCAATATACCAGCGTGGCTCACGCCGTATTTATCGGCGCGCTCCTGCCCTTATTCGTTCTCATTCTGGCTTGCGCCACCGGACAAGAGCGATTTACTGGCACGAAAAATGTTGGGTTTATCGTCGCGATGGCGGGCGTTGTCCTGCTGGCCATGGACAAGACGGCCATCGCCGGAGCGGACGGCGCAGTCGCCTCGAACTGGCGCGGCGACCTGATGGCGCTCTGTGGGGTCAGTTGTTTTACATTCTTCACTGTGCGCGGGAAAAAACTGGCGACCCGCTACGACAGCGGCACGGTCAACATGTACGCCTTCGGATTGGGCGCGGCATTTTGCTTCCCGCTGCTGCTCTGGATCAGCGCGACCCGCACTCCGCAAGCGCTCGATCCGCATTGGAACCAAGTGAGCTTGGTTGCCTGGATCAGTTTATTCCTTTCGGGCACGCTGGGCTCCGCGCTTCCATACTTTGTTTACTACAAGGCGTTACGCTCCTTGAAGGCCACGCAAGTTGCGACACTGCACTATATTCAGCCGGTGGTGGCCACACTGCTGGGCGTAGTATTCCTGCACGAACGGCTCGGCCCGCAATTCACCATCGCCGCCGCTCTAATCCTGCTGGGGGTTTTTCTCGCCGAGCGCCGCTGATTCAATTTAATAGCGCACCGTCCGGACTTCCTGGAATTCGAACTCTCCCACTTTCTTGCTACCTTTTTGCTTGACCTCGCCGCCGCGAATTGGTAGCCCCGGCTCGTCAGTAGTGGTTCGCACTTCCGGTGTACGATTGGGCAAATCGAAACGGGACGCATCGGAAGCCGAATCAGGTGGATAACTAGAGAAAACCAAAATCGGTCAGCCTGACCTTACCTGTCGGCAGGTTGAAGTGTTTGCGACCGACTGGAATTGCTCGCTACCGCTTGTCCGCTGGACGAGCGCGTTGCGGTTGAGCTTTCTAGCGCGGTGGTTGTCCGTGGCATTCAATTGTCGTCGGTGTTGCGACGGAAGTAATCTCTCACCGGAAAACACAGCCGCAAGTTTTGTATGAGTCGTGTTCGGCCCTCGCGCGAATTCTGAGAAATATGATTAATGAGTATTTGATTCGGAGAAGGAGAATATGAAATCAATCACACGCTGGTTTATGCTTTTCGTTTTGTGCGCGATTCCGGCATCACTGCTGCCCGTGCCGCTGGCGGCCGATACACTCGAGACCGTCTATTTCCGCGGCAACATGAGCCCGGCCAATGAAGTGCCGCCGGTTGCCAATGAATCGGCCGCAGCAACCGGCCGGGCTACCATCGCTTTTCATCTCCGTCGCAACGACGCCGGAGCAATTATTTCCGGCGTGGTGGATTTCGACGTGGATTACAGCTTTCCCGTGCCCGTTACGGTGCGCGGCTGGCACATCCACGAGGGCGCGGCGGGCGTCAACGGCCCGGCGCGCCTCAACACCCCATTGTCCGCCGCCAACAGCGTGGTGGATGCCGACGGAGTCGGAACATTGAGCTACAAAGTGGAAGCCAATAACCAAAATAATCTGGATGCCCTGCGTGTTGTTCTGGCTGATCCCGCCGGGGCCTACATGAATGTGCACACCTCTGATAACACCGGCGGAGCCACTCGCGGTCAGTTGCAATCGACGACGGTCTCCGACTTTCAATTCACCATGAGCCCAGCCAATGAAGTCCCGCCCATCGCCGACTTGAACGCCTCGGCCCTCGCCAAGGCCAGCTTGTTCACCACGCGCAATGCGGCTGGTGAGGTAACTTCCGGCACAGTGATCTTCGATGCCAATTACACCTTCCCCAGCAGCGTAACGTTTCGTGGCTTTCACATTCACGATGGAGCGGCGGGCATCAACGGCCCTGTGCGCATTGACAGCGGCTTGAGCGCCACCAACACCGTAACCGATGCCGATGGAGTAGGCAATCTGCTGTTCCGTATCAACGTGGGTGGTGATAATGCTCTTGGCCTGGCCACTTTGCGCAGCGCCGTCGACGCACCGGCCAATCACTACCTCAATTTACATACCACCGTGAACACCGGCGGCGCGATCCGCTCTCAGCTAGGTGGCAAGGTTCCGGCTCCGACACTCTCGTCCAGTGGAGTTGTTAGCGCCACCTTCGCTAGCGGCGTCAATGTAGGCTCGGCGGGATCACTGATCTCCATCTTCGGGTCAAACCTCTCTCGCAACGTGGCCACGGCCGGTACTGTCAATGGACGGCTTCCCGCCACACTGGCGGGAACCAGTGTGAGTATTGGCGGCGTATCCGTTGGAATGATCTACGCCAGCCCCTCTCAGTTGAATGTTCAGGTGCCGTTTGAGGTGCCCGCAGGAAACTTCTTCGTAACTGTCAATGCTCCCGGAGGGTCCTCCACCACGCAGATGGTGACCTTCTCCGCTTATGCTCCGGGTATCTTCGCCGTGGTGAAGAACTCCGACTTTTCCCTGGTATCCGCGGCCAACCCAGTACGGGCAGGCGATGCGGTAGCGGTATTCGCAACTGGACTGGGTGCGGGAACTCCTGCGGTAGCCAGCGGACAGTTGGCGCCAGCCAGCCCTCTCTCTTCCACGGTGGCCACGCCAACCGCGACTATCGGCGGTGTCGCCGCGCAGGTGGCGGCCTCATTGCTGGCTCCTGGATTCGCGGGCGTTTATCAAGTAAATGTCGTTGTCCCGGGAGGGGCGCCGACCGGCAGTCAGGCGCTACGCCTAACCATCGGCGGCGTGCAATCCAACACAGTGAACATCAACGTCCAGTAGTTTCCATTTACCTCAATCCCGTTTGCCCGGCTGATGAACTCCTATTCAGCCGGGCCGACGAGGCAAAAATGGCACTGCCCCTCGTCTTGATCAAGGTTTACAGTTCCCCCACTTGCACTGGGGTCATGTTAACAATTATTTACCGCCCTGACATAGAAATTAAGGTCTGGAACGGGTTAACATTCAAAGAGCGATAGTTAACACTAGACACGTGAGGATGGGATATTGCCATGGGCTACAATCAAACGAATCATAACTCTGCCATCAATCGCAACAGCACCTCGTCAATTTGGAAAGTCGCGCTGCTGGCCTTGTCACTTCCGATCTTGGTGTACGCGTTTTCCCCCGCTCCCCCATCCGAACGTACGGGAGGATTTGGTGAATCCACATGCATCGGGTGCCATTTGGGGACTGCATTGAACGGAGGTGCCGGACGAGTAACCATTACGGGCGCTCCGACCGCCTACGTTAGCGGCACGGTCTATCCCATCACGGTGCGCGTGGAGGATCCCGGCGCCGACCGGAGGCGATGGGGATTTGAAATGAGTGCCCGCACTCAGGCTGGCGCGCAAGCCGGGACGCTCTCTCCGACCAACAACCAAACTGCTTTGGTGCCTAGCTTCAATGGAGTCCAGTACATTGCCCACACCGGCCCCGGCACTCGCGCGGGCACGGCAGCCGGAGTAAACTTTACTTTCAATTGGACTGCTCCCAACACCTCGGCAGGCTCTGTAGTCTTCCATGCCACAGGTAACGCCGCAAACAACAGCGGGAGTGAAAATGGCGACCGCATCTACTCGACCTCAGCGACTGTGCCTGCGCAGGTCGCCGGTCCCGTGCCTACGGTTGCCGACGGAGCGACGGTCAACAACGGCAGCTTTGCGCAGCACCCTGCGCCGCTGGGGCCGGGGTCGATCGCGGCCATCTTCGGTGCTAACTTGAATGATGGGACCGCGCTTTGCTCGTCTAGTTTTGGCGGCGATGGCAAGCTGATCACCTCGTTGTGTGGAGCCAGCGTTACGGTGAACAACATCGCCGCGCCCATCTTCTACGCCACGCCTGGGCAATTGGGCATCCAGATACCTTTCGAGCTGGCGGGTTCGGCCACAGCAAACGTCACGGTAACGGTCGCGGGCCAGTCCAGCACGCCGCGCACAGTCTTCATTGATACCGCGGCACCAGGTATTTTTTCGCTGAGTCAAACCGGCAGCGGACCGGGAGCGATTCTGATCGCCAACAGCAATATTCTCGCCGTGGCCACGGGAAGCGTCCCGGGTCGGACCACGAGACCCGCGCGACGCGGTGAAATCGTAACCATCTTCTTGACCGGACTGGGAGTGACTTCTCCGGCTCTGGCCACCGGTTCGCCTTCCACTGGAAATCCTACCGCGACGCCCGCCACGGTTACCATTGATGCACTGCCGGCGACGGTGCTTTTTTCCGGAACCGCGCCCGGCTTCGTTGGACTGAACCAGATCAATGTAACCGTGCCCACCGCCGCGCGCATCGCCAATGATGTACCGGTAGTGGTTACGCTTGGAACGAAAATCAGCAACACGGTAACCATGGCGGTGAGCCAGTAAGCTACAGAGACCGGAAGGAAGCGGAGGTTGATCTCCATAACGAGACCAACCCCCGCTCCCTGACGGTCGCGGCTCTGTAAGCAACTGCGCGGGCGGGATTTTCCCACGCCTTCCTGTTTTTATTTCAACAGTTCTTTATGGAGGATGCTGCGATGTTGCAACGAAGCGGTACACAGCTAATTGCATGGATGTCGATCACGTTAATCTTGTTGAGTGCCGCAGAGTCGCATGCGCTGCCCGCGTTCATGCGCCGCTTCAGTGAAGACCCCTTTTCGAAGACCGAGTGGCGCGGCCAGTGCGCGACCTGCCATGTGAACCCGCAGGGCGCGGGACCCCGCAATAACTTTGGGCAGGCCTTTGACAAGAACAATCGCACCATCACGCCGGAGTTTCGCGCCGCGTGGCTAGACCGCTTTGTCCTAACGATAGATGTCGCACCCGCTGGTGCAGTAAAAGCCAGCTTCGTGAATGGCGGTCGCGAAGCGGTCATCGAAGTGGGCGGCGAATCCTTCCGCGTCAACGCGGCAGAAGGCAAGCTGGAGAAGCTCACCCTGGAGCAGGTCGCACAACTGAAGGGAAGCGCCACCGGGTTGGCTCCGGCCACGGCATCCGCCGCCGCGCCGACCGAGCAGCCGCTACGAAATGTCCCGACATTCGATCATGTGCTGGTCAACGTGCCCACCACTCTTGGCTACGAGAAAGGCGGCTTCAGCCTGCGCTTCACCCACCGCTTTACGCAGCCCGTGCTGCGCGTGGGCGACGAATGCCCGGACTGTGGAGCAGTCAACGAACTATTCGGATTGGACAGTTTTTCTTACTCGTCTTTTGGCGGTGAGTTCGGATTAACTTCACGGCTCGCCGCGAGCGTCTACCGCAGCCCGCTCGATCGTACGTATGAGATCGGCGGCGTGCTGCAACTGCTGAACGGGAAGGGCCGCGAACCGGTTGCCGCGCAATTGCGTGTTTCCATGGAGTCGCGCCGGTTGTTCGATGCCGATAAGATTTCAGCCTCTACTCCGAATGAGGAGCCTTTCTCGCGCTTCCAAACGTGGAATCTCGTCTTCCCGGTATCGCGTACGATCGCTAATGTAGCCGAAGTGTTTGTAGTGCCCACGATGAGTTTCCGTGTGAATCCCTACGAAAATGTTGGCGCCATCACCTTCCCAGAGGGAGAGCGGTGCGCGCATCAGGCTGCGCTTGGGCTGGGTGCCAGCATCCGCATTCGCCCGCGCACGGCTTTCGTCGCCGAATGGACTCCGCGCGTAGCGGGCTACCACGCCACGGACTCGCGCAACGGCTTTGCCTTTGGCCTCCAGCGCAGCACGAACGCGCACGTATTCAGCCTGGTGCTATCGAACACGGTAGCCACCACTACGGGACAGATGGCGGCTACAGGCACGCCTGATCTGCGCCTGGGCTTCAACCTGTATCGCCGACTGCGCTAGGTTCCAACCGAGCCGCGACCGGAATAAATCTTGCTTCGTTCCGCAAGTAAAAGTATGCTGCCATCTCAGAGTGACACGGGCGGCGAGGCAGGCAGCGATGGAATGTCCGCAATGTGGAACGGAAAATCCCGAGAAAAGCTGGCAGTGTGCCTGCGGACATTATTTCGCACCGAGGGAAATGATTCCTGCGGTGCCCATCACCCCGGAATCGGCGCCGGACGGCACTCTCAACGCAGGAGCAGAACACTTTGCCAGCGTTGCGCCATCTGCTTCCATCGAGCCGATTAACGCCAGGCTATCTTTCCGCGGAGATGGCTCAACTCTGTTCGCGATTCATCTGGCCAACATAATTTTCACCATCTGCACTCTTGGGATCTATTATTTTTGGGGCAAGGCCAAAGTCCGCCGCTATGTGTACGGGCAGACCGAGCTGGCCGGCGACCGCTTTGATTATCACGGCACCGGCAAGGAGTTAATGCTTGGATCGTTCAAAGCCATGTTGCTGTTCGGCGGCACCGGGCTGCTCTACCAGTTGATGCTGGGAGCCTCTTCGAATCCTGGCATTCGTATCCTCTCGATGCTCTTGTTTTACGCGATGCTGGCGCTGATAATTCCCATCGCCATCGTCGGGACGAAGCGCTTCCGGCTGAGTCGGACCTCGTGGCGCTCCATCAGTTTTTCCTTTCGCGGACACGCCCGTGAACTGATCGCATAGTATGTCCGCGACATGCTTTTCATGATGGTCACGCTCTCGCTGTACTATCCTTTCTTTCAAAACAATTTGCGTAAATTCGTGGTCTTCAACTCCTATTTCGGCAGCCAGCCGTTTGATTATGACGGGGAGGGCTGGGATCTCTTCCGCTATTTCGCGCTCATGGTGCTGCTGATCATTCCCACCCTCGGCCTCTACTGGTTCTGGTACACGGCGCAGAAGCATCGCTACTACTGGGAGCACACCAGCTTTGGACAGGCGAAGTTCCGGTCCACGATGAGTGGTGGCGAACTGGCCGGCATTAAAATCAGCAATTTCTTCCTGATCATATTCACGATGGGCCTGGCCTATCCCTGGGCCGTCGCGCGCTCGGTGCGTTATCAACTGGAGTGTCTGACTATGTATGGCCCAGTGGCTTTGGACAGCATTTTCCAGCACGCCAGCGCGGCAACGGCCACTGGCGAAGGGCTGGTGGACATGCTGGACGCCGGCATATTGGATATTGATTTCGGCTTCTGATTGAGTTCCCTGTTCATTTTTAATCCATGTTCCTTTATCGTCGCGGCATAATTGACTCGACATGGTTGTCTCAGCCAACACTTCCTGGAAGGGTTATTACTATGACGGACGCACCGCGCGCCGACATTCAGTAACCGTGTCGCTCACCTCGGCCGGTGTGTACATCAAGCGCGAGGAAGGTCAGACGCTGTGGTGGCTGCACGATCAAGTGCGTCTCGCCCAAGGGCACCATCCCGGCGAGCCGGTGCGCCTTGAAACCATGGCGGAGATATCCGAAGCGCTGGTGGTGGAGGATCGCGGATTCCTTGATGCGTTTCTGTTTGTTTCCCCTCCGGCGCGAAACTTGGCCTCTGGAACCGCCGAGAGATTGAATCGCAGTTTGCCGCTGTTGCTTGCAGGGCTGCTGGGCGCGGCCTTCTTAATCTACGCGACCTGGGTGTGGGGACTTCCCGCCTTTGCCGACGCCGCCGCCCGTCGTGTTCCAGCAAGCTGGGAAGACAAGCTGGGACAATCGGTAATGGAACAGTTCGCGCCGCCCGATGAGAGATGCAATGATCCTGACGCGCTGGCGAAGATACAGGAGATCATCCGCGTCATGCGCGGGCCCAATGCCCGCGGATATGAGGTGACTCTCGCCGTTGCCGATACTCCCATCCCCAACGCCTTCGCCGCTCCCGGCGGATATGTGGTAGTGTTTCGCGGTTTGCTGGAGCAGACCGAGAATGCCGAGGACCTGGCCGGCATGCTGGCGCATGAGATTCAGCACGTCGAACAGCGCCATGCCATGAAGGGCCTGGTCCGCCAGCTTTCCGTCGCCACTCTAGTGGCCGTGCTGGCGGGAGATGCTTCGGCCATACAATCCCTGCTGGACGCCGCAGCCACCCTGGGAAGTCTGCGCTATCAGCGTGATGATGAAGCGAACGCCGATACCGAAGCGGTGCGCATGCTCCAGGCAGCCCGCATCGACGCCACTGGCCTGCCACGCATGTTGGAACGCATGAGCAGCGACGAAGGCAAAGAGCCTGGCGGACTCCAATATCTTTCGTCGCATCCGCTGACTGCCGACCGCGTGCGCCGGTTAACCGCACTGGCAGTCCAGCACGCGACGGATGCCGTCCCACTATTGAAAGAAACAGACTGGAAGAGTGTGGCCTTCATGTGTGGGCCGCCGGACGATGAAGCGACGGATAAAAACTCCGCGGCCGCGAACGAACGATGAAAGTGGATTGGCCGACTTCATATTGTTGCGAGTATCATTAATTCTTATTGGGAATTCTTATTAGGAGTTTTTTTCGGAAGTCCTATTGAACGCTTTCTGGTTCTTGCCACAGGCGCGTTTGGAATTTATTATTGATAGATTGAACCACGGGGAGAATCAGTAAAATGAGGAACAGGAAGAAGCGAACTCATGCATTGTACATGGTGCTGAGTGGCCTGCTGGTATTGTCAACGACGGCGGCACGGTTGCGCGCGCAGACCGCACGCGAGATTGACACGATACAGACTTCGGCCGGCGCGCTAAAGATTACCCCCGTAACGCACGGTAGCGTGATGCTGGAATTTGGCGGTAAGGTGATTCACGTGGACCCTTGGAACCAAGGTGACTATACGGGCCTTCCGCAGGCCGATGTGATTCTCATCACTGATGTTCACGCAGACCATCAGGATCGCGCGCAAATTGACAAGCTGAAGAAGGCCGGGACCGTGGTCATCGCGCCCAAGGCGGTGGCGGCCACTATCACCGAAGCGCAGGTTATAGCGAACGGCGAGAAGAAGACGATTGCCGGGTTGGCGATGGAAGCGGTGCCGATGTACAACCTCCAGCGCGGCCCCGCGGCGGGTCAGTTCTTCCATGACAAAGGGCGCGGGAATGGTTATATTCTCACGCTTGGCGGCAAGCGAATTTATTTCGCCGGCGACACAGAATGCACGGCGGAGATGAAAGCGCTAAAGAACATTGATATCGCATTCATTCCCATGAATCTGCCCTACACGATGCCGCCGGTGGAAGCCGCCGATTGCGCGAAGGCTTTCAAACCCAAAATAGCGTATCCGTATCACTTCCGCGGCAGCGACCCACAAGAGTTTGCCAACGCTCTGAAGGGCACGAATGGCGTCGAAGTGCGGTTGCGCAAGTGGTATAAAGAATAACGAGACGAAGAGGGTCAGAGTGGCAAATCAATTCATTTCACGAATGCTCCGCGCGGCAAAGTTAGATGTTTCTCTTTTTGAAGAAGTGGAAGCAGACCGCGGCGCTACGGCGCAGGCATTGCTAGTGGTTGTGCTGTCGAGTCTAGCTGCCGGCATCGGAGCAATGGGAAGAATTGAAAATTTTGGCCCATTCGGAGTCATCATCGCGACCATCGCCGCGCTGGTTGGCTGGGTGGTCTGGGCAATGCTGACGTACTTCATAGGAACTAAAATCATTCCGAGTCCCAGCACCAAGGCCGATCTGGGCGAATTGTTGCGCACCACTGGATTCTCAAGCGCTCCCGGCGTTATTCGCATCCTTGGATTTATTCCATTTCTCGGATGGCTGGCACTTTTGATTTCCGCCGTGTGGATGCTGATCGCCATGGTCATCGCGGTGCGTCAGGCACTGGACTACACGAGTACCGGTCGAGCCGTAGGGGTCTGCCTGCTTGGTTGGATTTTTTCTTTGCTTCTAAGTTGGATTGTAAGTGGCGCGCCGCTGAGCGGTCCAATACACTAGGTGTTCTATTTCCGGTTCCCCCCATAAATACCGCTCCGCAGCCGCAGTGCTTGCGAGGTCGCCCTTGCTATGCTACTGTTGATTCATTCAGATAACTGGATTGGATGGCAGGAGAACTATTGAGTTCACTAGGACTTACAGCCGCTCACCCGGCTCCTCACCAAACCATTGACTTAAGCGAATTGGGTGAGCCGGACTTGGTTGCCCAGATGGAGCTTTCGCGCCTGCCCCGTCACATTGCGGTCATCATGGATGGCAATGGACGCTGGGCCCGGCGGCGGCGTCTGCCTCGCATAGCAGGCCACCGCGCCGGCGCGTCGGCAGTACACGAGATCGTGGAAACCGGTTCTCGTCTCCATCTGAAAGCACTGACGCTGTTTGCTTTCTCGACGGAAAACTGGAAGCGACCGCAAACCGAGATCAGCACGTTGATGTCACTGTTGCGCGAATATCTACGCAAGGAGTTGGCTGAAATCCATCGAAATAATATTCGCCTACAGATTCTAGGCCGCTATGAGCAGTTGCCCGTTGAAGTCCGCGGGGATCTCGACGACGCCATGCGCATCACCGGCGGAAACACCGGAATGGTGCTCAACGTAGCGCTCAACTACAGCGCGCGGTCCGAGATGGTCGATACCATTCAGTCGATCATTGCTCGCGTTCAGCGCGGTGAGCTGCGAACGGAGGATGTTACCGAGCGCACCGTCTCCGAGAATCTTTCGACCGGCGGACTACCCGATCCCGACCTTCTCATCCGTACCAGCGGCGAAATGCGAGTCAGCAATTTCCTGCTCTGGCAGATCGCTTACGCCGAAATCTATGTAACGGAAACCTGCTGGCCCGACTTCACCCGCCGTCATCTCCTTGAGGCCATTATCGACTTCCAGAAACGCGAGCGCCGGTACGGTGGCTTGGGCGAGCACGGAGCATAAAGCACCGTCATGCGGCGCCTCCTCACTGCCCTCGTCTTAATTCCAGTCATCATCTACCTCGTCCTGTGGGCACCCTCCTGGGCGCTGGCCGCAGCGGGAACTGTCTTCGCGCAAGCGGCGTTGTGGGAGTATTTTCGCATGGCCGAAGCCGTCTCCGGCTCGCGCATGCTGCATGTGCCCGGTCATGCGATCAGCATCGCGCTAATGGCCGTCGCGCTGACGGATTTTTTAGCCGAGGGCACGGCGTCATTGATCCTGTTGCTGCTTTTGATCGTGCTCTCCGCCGCAATGTCGCCGCAACGCAATCTCGCCCATTACTTCCCGACCGCATGCGGCACGCTGCTCGGCGTGGCCTATACGACCGTTCCCTTGAGTGTTTACGTTTGGATTAGTCGCCAGGAGGGCGGCGCGCCACTGGTGTTGTTTACAATGGTGGTGGTTTGGGCCAGCGATTCGACCGCTTACTTTACCGGGCTGGCCTTCGGTAAGCATCTGGCGTTTCCGCGCATTAGTCCCAAGAAAACCTGGGAGGGTGTGGCAGGATCAATGGTTGGCGCGATGATCGTGGGCGTTGCCGGATATTTCATTTTCCATGATTGGACCGTCTTCCTGTTGTCGGTCGCCGTGAATATCGCCGCCCAGATCGGCGACCTGGTTGAGTCCGCCATGAAACGCAGCGCGGGAGTGAAAGATTCCTCGCAGCTCGTCCCCGGACACGGCGGCGTACTAGACCGCATTGATGCGCTTTTATTCGCCGCGCCGATGCTATGGTATTATTGGCTTTTGATGAAGCATTAAGTATCATCTCCGAGGCACCCCTGAAACCCGAGGCACCCCTGAAATAGCCTGCAACTCTATGAAAAAAATAGGCATACTTGGCTCAACGGGCTCCATTGGCAGAAGCTGCCTAGCGGTGATCGAGGCCCACCCGGACCGTTTCCAGGTGGCCAGCCTCACGGCCGGGGAGAACGTCGCACTGCTCGCCGAACAGGTTCGCGCCTTCCATCCGTCGCTGGTCTCGATGGGCAGCGAGGCGGCAGCCAATGCCCTTTGCCGCGAACTGAAGGCTGGCGGCACCGGGCCCATCCCTGAAATCACTGTTGGTCGCGAAGGGATGAGACAAGCGGCCACACTGCCTGAAATCGACGTAGTGCTCTCCTCCACCGTGGGCGTCGCCGGCCTGCCAGCCACGTTTGCGGCGCTGGAAGCTGGCAAGCAAGTGGCTCTGGCCAACAAGGAAGTGCTGGTGGCGGCGGGAGAGCTGGCCACAGAGCTTGCTCATCGCAAAGGAACCGAACTGCTGCCCGTCGATAGCGAGCACAACGGGGTACACCAGTGTCTGCGTGCTGGTCACCGCGCTGAGGCTTGCCTACTTGTCCTAACCGCGTCCGGCGGCCCGTTTCTCCACTCCACCGCCGAGCAAATCGAGTCGGCCAGCATCGCAGCCGCGCTGAACCATCCCACCTGGAAGATGGGCAATCGCATCACCATCGACTCGGCCACGCTCATGAACAAGGGCTTCGAAGTGATTGAAGCACATTGGCTTTTTGGTTTCACCCCGGATCAGATTCGTGTCAAAGTACACCCCCAGTCCACCGTCCATTCGCTGGTCGAGTTTATTGACGGGTCGGTAATCGCACAGCTCTCGGTAACTGATATGCAAGTTCCCATAAAATATGCGCTAACCTATCCGGAGAGGATGGCATCCAATAGCCATGGCTTTGACTGGGCTGGATTGGCCAGACTGGATTTCATGGAGCCGGATACGGCGCGCTTTCCCTGTCTGCGGCTGGCCTACGAAGCCATGCGGGCGGGTCAATCCGCTACATGCGCGCTGAACGCGGCCGATGAAATAGCTGTAGCCGCTTTTCTCGAAGGCAGAATTCCCTTCGGCGCCATCAGTCGAGTGATTGGAGCAGTGTTGGATGAATTGCCGGTTCGTAGGCTCACCAGCGTCGATGAAGTTCTCGACCATGACGCCGAGTGCCGGCGCCTGGCCACCCGGCGCCTGGCGAAAGAAATGCTCACGACGCGCGGCTAGCAACGGTGTTGAACGTAGCGGTACTGAGAGGTAGAGATGTACAACTTTGCAACTAGCATCATCGGCGTAATGATCGTATTGGGCATCATGGTGTTCATCCATGAGCTCGGCCATTTCCTCGCCGCCAAATATTTTGGCATCCGCGTCGAGACATTCTCTATCGGCTTCGGCAAGCGCCTGTGGGGCTTTGAGCGCGGCGGCACCGATTACCGCCTTAGCGTGCTGCCCTTCGGCGGCTACGTGAAAATGTCCGGCGAGAATCCCGACGACCCCACCAGCGGTGCCCCCGACGAGTTTCAGATGAAGCCGCGCTGGCAGCGCTTCATCGTCGCCATTATGGGACCAGCGATGAACATTGTCCTTTCCATCGTGCTGCTCACCGGCCTCTATATGTTTCGCTATCAGAAACCCGCGTACGCGGAAGGCCCTGCGGTAATTGGTTACATCGCGCCAGACTCGTCCGCCTCCAAAGCGGGCCTGCTTCCTGGCGACCGCATCACCCGCCTCGACGAGATGGAGAACCCCGGTTGGACGGATATTGAGATCGAGGTCGCCTCCAGCGCCAACCAAACTTTAACGGTGGCCGTTGATCGCGACGGCGCCGCGGTGAATGCCACGGTGGTTCCTCAGCCCACCGGGCGCTCACAAATTGGCGATGTCGGTTGGGCTCCGCGCATGTCTGCGAAGATTCAGGCGGTGGAAGCGGACCTGCCCGCCGGGCTGGCCGGCATGCAGGCGGGCGACGTGCTCACGGAGATCAATGGGCAGACCGTTACCTATTGGCCCGCGGTATCCGAGTTGGTGCAAAAGAATCAAGGCCAGCCCCTGCAGATAACTTATGCGCGCGGCACTGAGATGATCACCGCACAGATGACGCCGGTCCCAAGCAAGGTCAATGGCGAGTCCGAATCGCGCTGGCGCATCGGCGTGCAGTTCACCAACGAAGTCATCAACCGGCAATTATCATTCAGCGCGGCGCTTGGTGAGTCGTTGACCACCAATAAAAAATTCGCGCTGCTCATCTTTGAGTTCCTCGGCAAGATATTTTCCAACGAACTCTCCCCGCGCACGCTGGAAGGCCCCATCGGCATCGCCCGGCTCTCCGGCGCCGCGCTGCGTCAGAGCTTCGCCGACCTGATCAGCCTGATGGCCGCCATCAGCCTGAACCTCGGCATCTTCAACCTGCTGCCCATCCCGGTGCTCGACGGCGGCATGATCCTGATGCTGCTGATCGAAGGCACCATCCGCCGCGACCTCAACCTGAAACTGAAGGAGCGCGTAACCCAGGTGGGCTTCGCTTTCCTGATGCTCATCGCCGTCTTTACCATCTACAACGACATCGTGAAGTCATTACCCGAGCGCTTCGAAAAATTCTTACCGTAACCAACGCTAGAACATAATTCTCAACGCGGCATCCCTCAGGTGCCGCGTTTCTTACTCCGACTCAAACGCGCGGTTGCAGTCAGTCCATATCCAAATTCCCTTCCATCGCGGTGCGGTTTGCACGTGCTAAAATGGTCGCTATGGCGGCGATACAGCGTAGAAAATCCGTGGTGAGCGACATTGGCGGCGTGAAGCTGGGCGGCGCGCACCCGGTCGTTGTGCAGTCCATGACCAACACGGACACGGCGGATATAGCCGGAACCGTCAAGCAAGTCGCCGCGCTGGCGCGCGCTGGGTCTGAACTGGTGCGCGTCACGGTCAACACCGATGAGGCCGCGGCGGCCATTGCACCTATCGTCGAGCGGCTGGAAGCACAGGGCCTTCGCGTGCCCATCATCGGCGACTTCCATTACAATGGGCACCTGCTGCTCAAGAAATTTCCGGCCTGTGCGCGGAAGCTGGCCAAGTACCGCATCAATCCCGGCAACGTCAACATCGGCAAAAAACACGACGACAACTTCCGCACCATGGTGGAGGTCGCGCGGGACAACGGCAAGCCCGTGCGCATCGGCGTCAACTGGGGCTCGCTCGATCAGGCCCTGCTCACGCGCATGATGGATGAGAACGCCCACGCCGCTGAGCCGCTCGCCGCTGATCAGGTCATGCGCCAGGCGATTGTCGAGAGCGCGCTGCGCTCCGCTGAAATGGCCGAGCAGTACGGCCTGCCGCACAACTCCATCATCCTCAGCGCGAAAGTATCGAGCGCGCAGAACCTGATTGATGTCTACCGCATGTTGGCGCCGCGCTGCGACTATCCGCTGCACCTTGGCCTCACAGAAGCGGGGATGGGCAGCAAGGGCATTGTGGCCTCGACCGCGGCGATGGGGATACTATTGCAAGACGGCATCGGCGACACCATCCGCGTCTCGCTCACGCCCGCGCCGAACGGCGACCGCACCGAAGAAGTGATCGTCGCGCAGCAGATTCTGCAATCACTAGAAATCCGTAGCTTCACGCCGCAAGTCAGCGCGTGTCCCGGCTGCGGCCGAACTACCTCCACATTTTTCCAGGAGATGGCCCAGCAGATTGAGTCTTACCTGCGCGAGCAGATGCCCGTCTGGAAATCGCAGTACCCTGGCGTGGAAGACTTGCATGTCGCCGTGATGGGCTGCATCGTCAACGGCCCCGGCGAATCCAAGCACGCCCACATCGGCATCTCGCTCCCCGGCACCTTCGAAGACCCCGTCGCCCCGGTCTACGCCGACGGCCGCCTGTTAGTAACGCTGCGCGGCGACACCATCGTCCCCGAGTTCATCAAAATCCTGAACACCTATGTCGAGTCACACTACTCCGCCAAGCAGCAGGTTTCCATCTGACAGTTTGTCGAAGAAATGTTTAAGGTGTGTCATTCCGAGCGGAGTGAGGAATCTGCTTTATGGTTCGCTCTATGGACAACAAAGCAGAATCCTCGGACCAACCCAAGGCGGTGGGATCGTTCGATATTTTGGATTTGTCTCTCGCTTACGCCGTCAACCCCGGCAGTCTACCGGTGGAGTCGCCTAGCGTGTCCAACTTGATTCCCAACTGATCGAACAATGTGAGATACAAGTTTGCCAGCGGGGTGGCTTGCTGATAGCGGATATGATGGCCGGCCTTCAGCTTGGCGAGCTTGCCGCCCAACACGATCATGGGCAGGTTGTCGTGCAGGTGCAGGTTGCCGTCGCTGATAGCGCTGCCGAAGACGACCATGGTACGGTCGAGCAGCGACGAGTCGCCATCGGGCGTGGCGGCCATCTTGTCGAGAAAATAGTTGAAGGTGGCCATGTGGTGCAGGTTGATCTTCAGGACTTTCGCCACCTTCACTGGATCGCCGTTGTGATGCGTGAGCGGGTGATGCGGGTCGCCAACGCCGATCTCCGGATACGCCTTGGCGCTCTGCTCGCGCGCCAACATGGTGGATGAGACGCGTGTCATATCAGTCTGGAAAGCGAGTATCTGCATGTCGAACATCAGGCGCGCATACTCGGCGTAGGTCTCCGGCACGCCCAGCGGACGCTCGATGCGCGGCAACTCGCGCGCGGATTGTTCTTCGGCCATGCCGATGCGGCGCTCCACGTCGCGCACCGCTTCCAGATATTGATCCATCTTCTGCCGATCAGTAGAGCCGAGGCCGGTCAGCATGGTCTTGGCGTCATTGATGACCGAGTCGAGAATGCTGCGGTTCTGGCGCAGACGCGCGAGGCGCGCCGCCGGGTCCAGCGAATCAGTGTCGCCGAACAGCCGCTCGAACACTGCGCGCGGCTCGGTCTCCATCGGCATGGGCGTGGTCGGATTGCGCCACGACACCGTGTTCAGATACGCGCAACTATAACCAGCCTCGCACGTCCCCACTAGTTCGCCTTCAAAGGCCAGCTCGAGCGAAGGCAGTTGCGTTTTCTTGCCAAACTCCTTCGCGGCAATCTGGTCCACCGTGGTGCCCGCTTCCAGATCCGCGCCCTCGGTCTTCCTGGGATGCGCGCAGGAGAGGAACACGGCGCTCGCGCGCGAGTGATTCCCGACCGCGCCTTCGCCGGGCAGCAGCGCGTCGGCGTTGCGCAGCGCCAGACCGCTCAACAGCACCATGCGATCCTTGTAAGCGGCGATGGGCTCCAGGATGGGAGTCAGCGCGTAACCCGCGCCCTCGGCGGCGGGCGTCCACTTATCCATGCACATGCCGGTGGGCGAGTAGATGACGGCCAGCCTCTTCACGGCATCGGCATCAGTCATAGCCGGCACCGCCGCGAACGCCGGCGTCATGCCATCGAGCAGCGGCAGCGCCAGCGTGGCGCCCACGCCGCGCAGAAACGTCCGGCGCGGAATCGACTTTTTGAATATCATTGCGGTCGCATTATTGTTCATGACTTTGGTCATGGTTGGGCGGACCTCCTCATCTGAAACGGAACACTCTTGACGATGCCCATGATGATTGACGACCAGCGGTAATCGCCGGGCGCGGCGGCGCGCACAATCGAGCGCACGGCGGGCATGTCGTAATACTCAAGACCGCGGCCCAGCGCGTAGGTCATCAGCTTGCGCGTGGTGGCGGAGACCACTTCATCGCCGCGGCTGACCAGCAGGGCGCGCAACTCGGCAGGGCCGGAAAATTTTGCGCCGTCGGGCAGCACGCCCGAAGCGTCAATCTTGGCGGCTCCCGGCCCAGTTCCCGAGGTCGTGCGGAAACGGCCAATGGCGTCGAAGTTCTCCAGCGCAAAGCCCAGCGGGTCCATGCGCGAGTGACAACCATAGCACGCCGGGTTCTTGCGATGCTGCTCCATCGAATCGCGCACTGAAAGTGCCTGGCCGCCTTCGTCCTCCACCTTCAGAGAAGGCACGGCGTCAGGCGGAGACGGGGGCGGCGCGCCGAGAATATTCTCCAGCACCCACTTGCCGCGGAAGGTGGGCGAGGTGCGATTGGGATACGAGGTAACGGTGAGAATCGCTCCCTGCCCCACCAGCCCCATGCGATTGGGGTCGCTGAGTTTGACGCGGCGGAAGTGGCTGCCGTAGACGCCACCGATGCCGTAGTGCCGCGCCAGCCGCTCGTTGAGGAAGGTGTAGTCGGCGCGCATCAGGTCCAGCACGCTGCGATCCTCGCGCAACATGCTTTCGAAGAACATGCGTGTCTCGGTGCGAAACGCGGCGCGCATGTTTTCGTCGAACTCGGGAAAGACCTCCGGGTCCGGCACGATCTTCTCCATGTTGCGCAGGTAGAGCCACTGTCCGGCAAAGTTACTGATCAGCGCTTCGGAGCGCGAGTCGGCGAGCATGCGGCGAACCTGCTGCTCCAGCACCTTGGGGTCTTTCAGCTTGCCCTGCTCCGCGAGTTTCAGCAGAGCCTCATCCGGCCCGGTGGACCACAGGAAGAATGACAGGCGCGAGGCCAGCTCCAGATCGCTGAGGCGATAGGGCGCGCCGGGCGCGATACCCGCCGGATCGCTCTCCTGACGGAACAGAAACTGCGGCGCGACGAGCAGGCGGCGCAGCGACATGGCAATGCCGGACTCAAACGCGTTGCCGTTGGCACCCAGTGTTTGCGCCTCCTTGCGGCCTGCTTCGTAAAAATCCATGAGCGTCTGTACTTCGTGGTCGGTAACCGGGCGGCGATAGGCGCGCCGCGTCAGGCGCGAGAGAATCTGCTTCGCGCAGCCAGCCTCTTCTTCCAGTCTGGCAGGCTTGCAGGAAAGTATTGCATTGCGGCTAGTGGTGTCCCCTGACCCGGTGGCGGTGATCGGGCCGGTGATGAACACGTAGCCAATCCCCGGCAGGTCGTCAACCTGCGCATATTGCGCGCCCGCCAGCTTGCGACGGAAGGTTCCCTCCGGCAGACCGGACTTGGTCAGGAAGGAAACGCTGATCACGCGCTTGCCCGCCTTGGCCGGGAAACGGAACACCAGCCCCGCATCGGCGGTGCGCTCGTAGCTTTCTTCATCCCCGCCCGCCGGCTTGTCGTAATCCTGTCCGCCATAAGCGACAGGCTCACCTGACCGGCCGCCGTTGGTGGGGCCGCCGCCCACGGTAAAGGTATTAAGTTTTGCGCCATCAAGGCGGACATCCATCTGGTGCGGCTGCATCAGGCCGATGATGTCGTGAACGCGGTCGCGCGCCAGACGCACTTTCAACTCATACTCACCATCAACTGGGAAGTAATGCTCCACGCCAAGGCCGCCGCGCGAGCCGAAGGGTACCAGCTCGCTGGCGCGCTCATCCTGAATCATGCGCGTGGACACGGAGTAGGCTTCCATCTCGGGGCGCATCGAGGTATCGCCCAGCGCGGTGCGCACGATCTTGCCCGCCGCGGTCAGGTAGCGCTCAAACAATGTGGGGGAGACGGTCAGCACATCGCCGATGTTGTCGAAGCCGTAGCTGGCGTCATCGTTGGGCAGCAGCCGCTCCGCGTTGACATCAAGACCCATCAGGTCGCGGATGGCGTTGGCATACTCGGCGCGATTCAGCCGATGCAGCGCGGGGCGACCCGGGTCGGGGCGAGCGGCCCCGGCGCGGTCGAGTTCGCCTTCCAGATAATTTGCAAATGCGGTGTAGGTGGCCTGATCGGGACGCGGCGCGCCGGGCGGCGGCATGGTGGCCGTCTTAATCTTGATGAGAACCTTTTCAAAGTCCTCGGCGTGCTGACCGACCTGATCGAAATTCTTGTCGGTCAGCACAAACCCAGCCGTGCGCAGCTTCTCATTGTGGCAGGTCGCGCAATACTTATTGGCCAGCGCCGTGTAGGCCGCGCCCGGCGAGGCAGGAGGGGGTGTCTGCGCCACGGAAATACACGGCGCGACAACGACAAATCCGGCAAGTACGGCACGCCGCAGCATGTTCAGTAGAGCGTCCAAATCCGGCCTCCAGACACAGGCATACTCGCTCTGATTCTAGCAGAGCTTGAGCGCGCGTGAGAGCATGATTTCTTGGCTCACCATGAAAGCCACACCCGCTGGAGTGCGGCCCGCAGCAAGCAAAAGGGCCTTCCGGAGAAGGCACTTTTGCTGGTTGATGAGTTTTAGTTAGAAGTTCAGCTTCAGACCAAATTGAATCTTCCGCGCATCGCTGCGGGTGCGGTCGATGGAGCCGGCCGCGGGAGGCCGAGCCGCCGCCACGCCGGGAAGAGGAGCGTTTTCCGTAGCGGTGAACACCGTGCGGCCCGCGACGGGAATATTGAAGTTGGGGTGGTTAAATATATTGAACATCTCGAAGCGGAAATCGAGCCGACCGGACTCACCGAGGATGGGCGCGTTAAACTCCTTGGCCAGCGACAGGTCCAAGTTCACCTGCCCGGGGCCTTGCAGGAAGTTGCGCGGAGATGTTCCCAGCAAGCCCACGTTCTGTACCGTGAATGCCGAGGTATCAAAGTATTTATCCGGCCCGCCCAGGATGATGTCCTCCGGCGTGCGACCGGGGACGATGTCCGGACGATCCGCCACGCCCGCCGATACCAGCGAGCGGGAGCGGTTGCCGCTGAGCAGCGGAGTAAATGGCAGGCCCGACTTGGCGCTAAAGATGCCACCTAAACGCCAGCCGTTGGTAACTACGCCAGCGATCCCGCTCATCTCCGGCAGCGGCAGCCGGTATAGACCGTTCACCGTCCAGTTATGCCGCGTGTCGGAATCGGACGCGCCTTTATCATAAGCCGGGTTGTCCGGGTCGAGGCCCGTGTTGCCGGCGCCGCCCGCTTCTCCGCCCTTTTGACCCTGCGTGGTGTCCAGCGCCTTGCTGAAGGTGTAGGAACTTTGCATCTGCAGGCCGTTGCCCATGCGCTTGTTCACCGTCATCTGGAAGCCGTTGTACCAGGAATCCGCTGCCGCACTCTTGAGCTCGATCTCGGCCCAATTCGGGTTAAGACGCGGATCACCGATCAGCCAGCACTTCGGCCCATCGGTTACATAAGTCTGTCCTGCTGGACGCGCCACGCAAGTTCCGTTCAGCGGAATGCCGCCGGGGACCACCGGGTTGCCTTCCTTGGTCTGATAGAGATTAATGCCGCGCGTGCCCACGAACGCCGCCGACACTGAGAAGCTCGCCGGTAGCTGACGCTCGACAGTGAGGTTGTAGTGCAGCATGTGCGGCTGCTGTAGATTGTAATCCGTGATGCGCGCGCCGCGGGCTTGCAGCGCCGACGCCAAATTGGGTCGGGGGAAGGCCACCACAACGGCTGGGGTGGTTGCGCTGGCATTCGCTGCGGTAATGGTCGAGCGGCTGGCGAAGGGAGGCGTGCCGGTGGCCGCTACCTGCGCCGCAGCCGCCATGTTGGCGATGTCGTAGAGCAGGCCGAAGCCGCCGCGCACGGCCATCCTGGCATCGCCCTTGGGATCCCAGGCAAAGCCAAAGCGCGGCCCGAAGTTCTTTTTGGAATTATTGTGGAACAGTTCGGGTGAAATAATGGTCAGCCGATCACGAGTCACATCAGCAAAGTGCGAGCCGCGATCATTCTGTTCGTTCACCGAAGTGTGCGATTCATAGCGCAATCCCAGATTCAACGTCAGCCGCGGCGTTACCCGCCAGTCATCCTGCAGGTAGAACCCCAGCGTGTACCAAGCGTAATGCTTGTAAGTGTTCGAGCCAGGAGTTTCCGAACCGAACGACTGCGGAATCCCGTTCAGAAAATTCGTGATGTTGGAAAACGCGTAGCTTCCCCGGCGCGAAGTGGTCGGCTCGGTGAAGACGTGGTAGCGGTTGATCAGCGTCCCGAACTTCCAGGAATGCGACCCGGCAGTGTAATAGATGTCATTGCTCAGAGTGTAGAGGTTCTGATTGAAGACAATCCAGGGAGTCGATGGGCCAATGCCCGTGACGCCGCTGCCGGGTGCAATGCCACCCAGGCCAAAGCCGGGGAGAAATTCCAGATTGGGGTCTTCATAAGTCGCGGAATCGAACCGGCCAAACGTGCGGCTGAAGGAAGCGCGAACCTGATTGAGCAGGACAGGCGAAAACGTGTGGCTCTCGGCAACGGTCAGAAACTGCCCGCGGCTGTTGCCGAAGCGCGGGAACTCCGGCCAGTTCTCCGCCGAATCGACCAGGGCGTTGTCCGAGATGGTGTAGCGTGTGAACATCGAGTCGGTCTCGGAGAAGGAGTGGTCCACGCGGGCCTGGCCGAAGTCCTCGCGGGTCGGCTGCTTGAAAACGTAGATGTACCGACCAACGCCGCTCAGTTGATTAGGATCGCTCGGCAGCGACCCGGTGGGCAGCGGATAGAGGTTCAGGTATGGCCGAACAGCGGCATTGATCGTGGGAACCAGGCCTCCGTTTTGACGGGCGGCTGCGGTGGGTGTCGCCAATACTTTGGTATCGCCGAGCCGTTCGCGGTTGCCTTCATAAGTTAGAAAGAAGAACGATTTGTCCTTGATCACCGGCCCGCCAACTGCGCCGCCGAAGTTGTTGCGGCGGAAGGCCGGGATGCGTGGGTCAGTTAAGGGATTCACAGGTTTATAGAAGAAATTGCTGGCGTCCAAATTGCTGTTGCGCAGGAACTCGAACATGGAGCCGCGGAAGCGATTCGTTCCGCTCTTGGTGGCGACCGTGATCTGGCTGCCCATGGTCATGCCGTATTCAGCGGGGAACGAGTTGGTGATGACGCGGTATTCCTGAATGCCTTCGATGCCCAGCATCGAGCCGGTTACGCTGACGCCGGTGAGGCCCTCGGCGGAAGCCATGTTCGCGCCATCGAGCGTCATGAAGTTCGAGCGGATCGGCGCGCCATTGCTCGAGAACACCAGCCCCGTGCCTGTGCTGGAAGTGCTGGAGGTCTGCTTATGAACATTGATGCCGGCTTGCAGCAGAACTAGTTCGTTGAAGTTGCGGCCGTTCAGCGGCAACTCCTGCACGCGCTGCTCATTCACCAGACCGCCGACCGCGCCGGAGGTGGTCTCGATCAGCGGCGCTTCCCCCGTGATAGTAACCGCTTCGGCCACCGAGCCGACCGCCAGCGAAAAGTTGATCACCGACTCCTGGCCGATGGCGACAACGATATTCTGCCGAATCTGTCCGGCGAACGCGGGGGCTTCCGCCTTGACGTCGTACTCGCCCACCGGCAGCGCGGGCACCACATAGCGGCCTGTGCTGCCCGAGACGGTGGAGCGCACCAGGCCTGTATCCCTGTTGGTGGCGGTGATGGCTACGCCGGGAATGACGGCGCCGCTCGCATCATGCACGCCGCCGGCGATGTTGCCCACAGGCAATTGCGCGCGTAACTCGCGCGGGCTGGCCAGCAGCAAAATTCCCGCCAGCATCAGAATCGCGCCGGTAGTTCCCCACTTGGCAAATCGTTGCCCCATATTCATGATTCGTTCCCTCGTTTCTTAAAATCGTTGACGTCGGCGCGCCAATTCCGCACGCCCAATGTCGAGCGCCAGTTTTGGCGCACCGCCATTTCGTCCGGCCTATTTCCATGTCCCTATTTAACTCAATGTTAAACCCAACCAAACTGCTCACTGGACAGGATTTAATCACACCGGGGAGGGCATGTCAATAAATTTAGGTGAATTAAATTAAAGGAGAAGGGCTGACGTGATTGGAAATGGTCACGAAAATTATTCGCCGGAACGGTCGCGATACTTGCCGGTGAACGGCGTTGCGCCCAGCTTCAACAGCATCTCAATTGTCTTCTTCTGCTCGCGCCCGGCGCGAAAGCGGTCATCGTAGCGGCCACCGGCCAATTGCCGGTAGATCAGACCTTCCGGATCGCCCATGGCGATGGAAATTGGCGTCTGTCCGTACATGTCCTTGGCGTCCAAGTTCGCGCCCTTGGATGCGAGGAATTCAATCACGGAAGTCCAGCCGAGATAAGTCGCCGCGTGCAGCGCGGTGCGCCCGTCTTCCTTGGCCGCGTTCACGTCCCCGCCCAGATCAACCGCCACCTTCAGCGCTTCCAGCGCCGCAGCTTCGCTGCGCATGTTGCGATCGGTGCCAAATCCGGCGGCAATCATCACCGGAGAAACATTTTCGGGTGTGGTAGTTTTGGGATCGGCGCGACCCTCGACCAGCACACGCATTGCGGACACATCGGCAGAAGCCGCGGCCAGCATGTACGGGGTGATGCCGATCAAACTCAACTGCGGGTGATCGTTGCCGATGGAGCGGGCGATGGGCGCGTAATCGTAGGGGGGGAAATTCTTAAGTATCTTCGCGTTGGGATCGGCACCCTTCACCATCAGCGACTTTACCAACTCGGGCATGTTTTGTTTGGTCCAACCGAAGCGGTCGGTATCGGAACGCGTGGCGCCATCAATGGCCTGAATGCCGGCAACCAGCGCGTAGTGTAGCGCGGTTATTCCATAAGCGTCGGTCGCCTTGGGATCAGCGCCTTTCTCCAGCAGAAATAGCGCAACCTTCTCATGCCCACTATGCGTGGCCACCACCAGCGGCGTGCCGTCTTCGGTCGAGGCATCGTCCACTTTGGCGCCAGCCGCGATCAGCATCTGCGCGGATTCCAGATCGCCCTGCCGCGCGGCGAACAGCAGCGACGTAAATCCGCCGGTGGTCTTCGGAAAGTACACACCCGCCTCGTAACTGCCGCCGAAAATGTTGGAGCTTTCAATGACGTAAGGGTCGCGATTGGGAATGATTTTCGAGCGGGCATGGACGCTTGCGCCACCGTCTACCAATGCGCGCACCACCGCAGGATGCCTTTCCGCCACGGCCCACATCAGCGCGGTCTGGCCTCTCCTCTTCTCGGCGGCGCTGCTATCCGCGCCCTTGGCCAACAAAGCCTTCACGCCTTCAACCGTGCCGGTGCTGGAGCAGGTCATCAGCGGCGTCTCGCCCGTGATCTGCGCGAGGTTCGGATTGGCACCGGCCTTCAGCAGCGTCGCAACCATAGCCGCATTGCGGTTGGTGCAGGCCAACGTGAGTGGAGTAACGCCGTAGTCGTTCGCGGCGCTGACGTTCGCTCCAGCGCGGATCAGCAACTCCACCGACTCGGCGTCGTCGTGATGCACCGCCCATGCCAGCGGTGTCGCGCCATCGGGCCGCGCTGCGTTCACATCCGCTTTGGCATTGAGCAAAGCTTTGATCGCCACTCGGTCGCCGCGCTCGGTGGCTTCCACCAGACGGAAGTCATCCGCAGCCCCGAACAAGCGCTGTGCGGTGGCGGCCAGGCAGAACAAACTAGTCAGGAAGATTCGATTGCGCATCGTAATAAGAAGGCGGGGGTTGCCCCCCGCGCTTCGGTTTGAAAGGGTCTCACAGAGTAAACGTGTTCGCTAGACAGTCGTCAAATCCAGTTTGCCGGTGGCGTCGCTGTACTTGGCATCGAGCCATCCATCTACGGAGACGCCGGCGATATCCATCACCGACAGCAGCACGTTCGAGAACGGCTGCCCGGGGAAGCGCAGGTGGCGATCACCCTTCAGCTTGCCGTGCGCGCCGCCGACCAACATGACCGGAATGTTGTTGTGGATGTGGAAATTGCCATCGCTCAAGCCGCTGCCGAACAGCACCAGCGAGTGATCGAGCAACGTCCCATCGCCATCCGGCGTGTTGCGCAACCGCTCAATGAAGTGCGCGAACAACTGGGCCTGGAACAGGTCAACTTTCGCCACCAGTTCAATCGTCTCGGGAACTTCCTTGTGGTGCGAGAGCGGGTGATGGCCGTCGCCTACCCCAATCTCGCGGAAGGTTCGGTCGGTTTGCTCGCGGCCCATCATCATGGTGGTGACGCGCGTCAGGTCCGACTGGAACGCCAGCACTTGCAGATCAAACATCAGCTTGGCATGCTCGGAGTACTTCGCGGGAATGCCCGCGGGCCGCTCCAAGTTTGATTTGCCAGCCACGGTGGGTTGACCCTCGGCGGGCTCATCGGATTTTTCGGCCACCTGAATGCGGCGCTCAATATCGCGTATGGCATCGAGGTACTCGCTCAACTTCGCGCGGTCACCCGATCCGATGCCGCCCATCATGCGCGAGACACCGTCGCTAACGGAGTCCAGAATGCTGCGCTCTTTCTGCATACGGCGAGCGCGAGCGGCTGCGTCGGCTGAATCGGTATCACCATACATGCGCTCGAACACGGCGCGCGGATTGATCTCCATGGGCAGCGCCGTCGCAGCGCCACGCCAGGAAATGGTGTTCATGTAATAGGCGCCGTAGCTGCCGTCGCTAACAGCCGTTTCAGGCGCGTCGAGAGCCATTTCGAGCGACCCGAGCTGCGTTTCCTTGCCCGCCTCCCGGGCGATCATCTGGTCCATCGACACTCCGAGCGCCCCGCCGGGCTTCGGATGCAAACCCGTAAGGAAAGCGGCGGCCGGGCGCGCGTGTACCCCGCCAGGCTCGTTGCCCACCGCGTCGGCAGCCTTGATGTTCAGGCCCGTCAGCACCGTGAGCTGGTCCTTAAAGGGAGCCAGCGGCGCGAGGGTAGGGGAGATTTCAAAACCCACACCATCGGTGCGCGGCGTCCATCTGGACATGATGCGGCCATTGGGCACGAAGACGGTCGCCACGCGCAGGGGCTTCTTGCCCGTGTCGTTCACCGCTGCCATCGCTGGCGACATGCTATCCAGCATAGGCAACGCCAAGGCGGCACCCGCTCCACGCAGGAATGTACGACGGGGAATGGCTTTCTTGAATATCATCATAGCTCTTTCGACCTCCTCATTAAAAACGGCTGACTCTTTACGATTCCGGTAATCAGGGCCGACCAGCGGTATCCGCCGGGCGCGGCATCTCGCAGAATTTTGCGCACCGACGCCATATCATAATACTCCACTCTGCGTCCCAATGCATAGATAAGCATCTTCTCAGTCACGGTGTTCATGAACTGGTGGGGATTCTTGAGCAGCGTCTCGCGAAACTCCACAGTGCCGTTGATCGGGGTTCCGTCGGGCAGCACGCCGGTGGCGTCAATGGGCGGGTTGCCATCGCCAAATGGGCTTTCGGTGCGCCACTTGCCGATGGGATCAAAGTTCTCCATGGCGAAGCCGATGGGATCCATCAGCTTGTGGCAGCTAATACAGGCAGGATTGGCGCGGTGCTGCTCCATCTGCTGCTTCAAGGTCAGCGCCTTGCCTTCCTTGCTCTTGGGTTGCAGATCGGGAACATTTGGTGGCGGCGGCGGCGGCGGCGTGCCCAGCAAATTCTCCAGTACCCACTTGCCGCGCACCACCGGTGAAGTCCGATTGGCGCGCGAAGTCAGCGTCAAAATGCTGCCTTGGCCGAGCAAGCCGCGGCGAGTGTTGAAGGCCGCGTCCGCCAGAGAAACCTTGCGGAAGTGGCTGCCATAGACGTTGGGGATGCCGTAGTGTTTGGCCAGCCGCTCGTTCACATATGTGAAATCGGCGCGCAGCATATCCAGGACGGAGCGGTCCTCGTGCAGCATATCGGCGAAGAACAGTTCGCTCTCGCGCTCGAATCCCTCGCGCAGGTTGTCATCATAATCCGGGAACATATCCGGGTCAGGCGAAAGCAGCTTCAGGTTGCGCAGGCTCAGCCACTGGCCGGCGAAGTTGCTCACCAGCGCCTCGGCACGACGATCCGCCATCATGCGCTTCACCTGCTGGTCGAGCACACCGGGGTCCTTCAGCTTGCCCTTTTCGGCGAGTGCGATTAACTCTTCATCGGGAATGCTGGACCACAAAAAAAATGATAGCCGAGAAGCGAGTTCCAGATCGCTAACCGCGTAAGGCTTGCCCGTCGCCGCGCCCGTGGGATCCTGCTCCACGCGGAACAGAAACTCAGGGCCAGCCAGGATGCGTTGCACGGCAAGCTGAACGCCTGCTTCAAAGCCGCCGTCCTTGGTGCCTTCGACATAAAGCTTCATCAGCGGATCAATCTCGCCGGCCACCACGGGACGACGATAGGCGCGGCGCGCCAGCGTGGAGATGATCTTGCGCGCGCAAGGCTCCTGCTCAGCGGCGCTTTTCGGGGCGCAGGAGAATATCTTTTCGCGGCTGGCGGTCTCGCCCGAGCCTTTGGGCGCAAACGGTCCCGTGATGGTAACCGAGGCCACGGCCGGATTGCCGCCACGATACTGGCCCAGGTCGGCATAGAGCAGCGGCGGCGTGTACACGCCCTCGGGCTTCGAGTTTTCCATTAGGAACGCAACGCCCACCAGGCGCGCGCCTGCCTTCATGGGGAAGCGCGAAACCAGCGCATCATCGGCGGAATATTCGTAGTCCACTTGCTTGGTGTCGCCGCGATAGTCCGGATCATTGCGCGAGAAGATCGGACCGGAGCGACCGCGGTATTCGCCGCCAATCGTGAACAGCTTCACGCGCGCGCCATCCACGCGAATGTCGAGCGGATGCGGATCGCGCAGCCCGCGAATGTAGCCGTCGTTGTTGCGGACCAGCTTGATGCTGACCTCGTACTCGCCATCGAGCGCGAAGTTGTGGCGCACGGCAAGTCCGCCGCGCGAGCCGAACATCAAGTCTTCGCTGGCGCGATCCTCCTGCACCACCAACTGCGGAGTTTCGTAGGTAACGCCGCTGGGCTTCTGCGTGGGATCGCCCACGGCCATGCGACTGATCTTGCCCGCCGCAAGCATGTAGCGCTCCATCAGCACGGGAGAAACCGAGAGCACTTCCCCAATGTTATCGAATCCATGCTCGATATTATCAGGGGGCAGCAACGATGCAGAGTCAATCTCCATGGCTAGCAGATCACGGATGGCGTTGGTGTACTCGGCACGATTCAAACGATGCACGCTGGCAGTTCGCCCAGGATTCGCATTGGCTGCGGCGGCCTTGTCGAGCGAAGTCTCCAGATACGTGGTGAATGCGGTCAGCGTCGCTTTGTCAGGGCGCGGCGCGCCTCCCGGAGGCATTTGTCCGGCACGCAATTTTTTGACGGCCGTTTCCCAAATCTGCGCGTCGCGGGAAACATCATCAGCGTCAGCCTTATCGAGCGACAGGCCCGCGGTGTTGAGTTTTTCATTATGGCAGGTAACACAATAGCGGCTGACCAGCACGCGATGCGGCGAAACTGGCGCAACAGCGGCAGGCTGTTGCTGCGCTTGGCTGGATGCGCTCGTGGCCAGCGCCACCACGATCATCGCCACCTGAAAATTCCGTCTGATATTCATCAACAACCTTCGGCCTTCGGCCATTCAATCGCGGGCATAGTTCAACTCAGTGAGCGCGCCCGCAGCTCCAAGAGGAAACAAGTCCTCTTGACTGCCATTTATAGCAGGGAATCGCAACAAGTCAAGCAATGAAATTGCATGATTTAATACCATCCCAAACTCTTGCCGAAGAAAACTTAGCAACTCTATTTTTTTCAATATGTTACTGCCATCCACGCGAGCAATTTCCAAGAGTCCTTCTCCTGGGAAATTTCGCTGACATCGCGGCTAGCGGATCGTTATGTGAATCCCGCCTCGCACTTGAAAGGGCGTGCCCAGCAAATCGACTGGCGAACGATTGGTGATGATCTTCGCATCGTTGAGGTTCTCAATCGCGACAAAAAGTCTGGCGAACTCGCCCAGCCCGCGCGAAACGTGAGCGTCAAGTTGAAAGAAATTCGGGAGCACCACGCTGTTGAGATCGTCATCAAATTGCTCGCCCACGAAGCGGCCAATGAGCGAAACACCGACGCGTTGCGGAAGCCGGAAATCACCAGCCAGCGTGAAGCGATGCCTGGCCACCTGCGGCAGGTTCTTATCGATCAACGAGACGTTCAGTTGCGGGTCAGCGTTGAACTTCGTCACTACACTGCCATTCCACAGATACGTCGCGCTGGCTTTCACTGCGGAGACAGGCTGCCACGTCGCGCTCGCCTCCAAGCCCGCCACGCGCACCGCGCCGAGGTTTTGGCGCTGGCGTGTAATCAGCGCTGGTGTGTTTGACAGCGTTACGTTTGACACGGGCGCATCCAGAAAATTCCAGAAGCCAGTGAGGCCCAGCCGCGCTTCAGACGACACCGGGAAGCGCGCGCCGAGATCAAAGCCCGTGTTGCGCTCCGGCTGCAGCGCGCTGTTCGCGGTGGTCAGCACGGTGCCCACGCGGAAGTCGCGGTAGAGTTCGTTCAACGTCGGCGCGCGGAACGAGCGATACAGCGAACCGTGCAAGACCATTTGCGGCAACGCCTCGAAGCTAAATCCGCCGCGCGGACTGAACACCGTCTCCGTGTTGGCTTTGAGCGCGCGTATCGCTGGCGATCCCACTACGAAGGAACCGGTGCGGCCATTGAAGTTTCGGAAGAAGTCCACGCGCCCGCCCACCACCAGCGCGAAACGCGGCGAGACTGTGAAGTTCTCTTCCGCGAACAAGCCGAAGGTGGATTGCTTGCCACCGCCGTAGCGCACTGAGGCGAAGCGGCCCGCAGTGAAGATGTTGTCGGTGCTCTGTCCGCTGACGATCCAGAGATCTGTACCACTAACCAGACTGTGCCGTCCCCGAGTGGCGAACCACACCAGCGACGCGCCGCCCTCGGTGGACGGCACGTGCTGCTGACTGGCCAGCGTTTCCGTGTTGCGACCCGCGGCGACCGTGGCGGCGGTGCTGCCGAAGATGGTGCGGCGGAAGAAGGCGCGCGTCTCGATGCGGTCGGAGGAGGAGGGCGAGAACTGGAAGCCGGTGGAGGCGTCGAATGACACCGTGTCGTTGTTCTGGAGCGGCGTGCCGTTGGCGCGATCTTCATTGAGCAGCCCGCCTTCGAGCGTCCACAGCGTGCCGCTGGCGGCGCGCTCCAGCTGGAACCGCGCGGCCTGATGGCGCGAGTTTGAGGCGATGTCCACCGCGCCGCGCTGCGACTCGCGCACCTGTGTCCAACCATTGAAGTCGAATGCAGCGGCGCTGAACGCGAGGCCCCAGTCGCCGATGCGATGCGACGCGTAGAGGTCGCCCTTCAGCGCGCCGCGGCTGCCGCCCTGTGCTTGAAACTCAATGGTGGCAGGCGTGGGAACGCGCTTCAGCAATTGGACCACGCCGCCCAGCGCGTAGTTGCCGTAGAGCGCCGAGCCGCCGCCGTTGACCAGCTCCACCTGCTGCAGGCTCAACGAGGGGATGCGGTCCCAATAGACCCAGCCGCCGAAGGCGTCGTTGATGGGGATGCCGTCGGCCAGGACCAGCGACCGTGACACGCCGCTCGGCCCGATGCCGCGCAGCGAAACGCCCTGCGTGGTGGGATGCGCGATGAGGCTGCTCGACCGCCGGAACAGCGAGAACTCGGGCAGGGTACGCAGGCGGTCGTCGAGGGACTGGTAGGGACTCGCGCGCAGGTCTTCCTCATCGAGCACGCGGACCTCGGAGATGGAGTTTACCACTGGCAAAGGGAGCCGGCTGGCGGTTACCGATACGGCCTCGCTGAAGGCCTTCAGTGACACGGAAATTTCAGAATTATCGGAAGTATCCAAAGTGCAAACTTTCAGCTTTTGGGGTGGAAACGGAGCCGCCACCACCAGCAACTCATGGCAGCCCGCGGAAACATCGGAAAACTCCACAACGCCCAAATCATCGGTTGTTGCGGAATTGACCACCAGCCCGTCGCGCAGCAAAGTGACTTCCGCGTCTCGCAGCACCCCGCGCGGTCCGGAAATTGTGGCGCGAATCGTCCTGGCCTGAGGGGCCGCCTCGCCCGTCGCCGCCCACCCGATCAACCCCGTGGCGGCCAAAGCAAGCACCAGCGGTTTGGGAATCCGCATAATCTTGAAAATTTGAAAAGTCTGGAAAATTTGGCGCATACATTCCCGATCCGGTCTGACTAATTTCGTCCCCGATTTTCCCCTCCTTTTCCTATGATTAACGTGCCCTGGCAATGAGCGAAGCCCCTTTGGCCTCCGTCTCTTCCGGGTTGATGTTAGTTAGCCAAGCCCTGGCAATCAAAACAGCTAACGGATCACGATCATAACCGATGGCTTTGTGACCTCGCAGCTTTGCCGCTACCAACGTTGTGCCCGAACCTGCCATCGGATCAAGCACTCGAAGTTGTCGCGACGATAGGTCAGGCAACTCATCCCAGACTATTTCCGGGGCCATCCGAGCTGGGAATGGATGAATGGGTTTTATGACCATAGTCATGCTTGCGGGATGTTTCCCTTCGTACAGTAGTCGACCTGATTCTAGCATTTTAAAATTGGGGATAGTACCGGAAACCGGGGGCAGCCAAAACGTTCTCCACATTTTCAGGCGCGTGCGCCTGCCGGTTAAAAGCTGATGTTCAGGCCCGCCATCGACCGCGAATCCATCCGCAGATTACACAGATTGCGCCGATGCTTTTCGCTCTGCGGAATCTGTGTAATTTGTGGATAGTCCGTGGATAGGAACCGCCCTCTTGCAACCGGAGCGGGTTTTTCCATTGGCCCGCTTGCTCACGCGCGCGGCACCGTCACGCGATTAACCCTTGACTTAAGTGCCCCTGGCTGAGTATATTCGGCCCCAAATGGGAACAACGCTAGGAAAGCTGCGGGCGGGGTCCCTTTAGAGATTGGGTTAAGCGGCTGATCACCAATTGAATGTTTGGAGCGGAGTCCGCCGGACTCTGGCTGACCGCGTCCCGGCGTGTGCCCGGCGCGATAGAGTATGACGCGAATAACAATTTCGAAGGAGCGTTACCATGAAGACCATGCAGGCAACACCGGGATCATTGCGCTGGACAGGCGTCCGGGCGGCGATGCTATCAATACTATTGGGAGTGATGCTGGCGGCCCTCGCGCCCGCCAAGCTCTCGGCCCAGAGCGCGGGGACCATTTCGGGCACGGTGCGCGATGAATCGAGCGCGGTGCTGCCGGGCGTGGAAGTGGTGATGCGCAATGTCGAGACCGGTTTCACGCGCACCGTCGCCACCGACGCGGCGGGGCGCTACAGCGCGCCGCAATTGCCGCTCGGCCAGTATGAAGTGCGCGCCAGCTTCACCGGCTTCAAAACGGAAGTGCGCAGCGGGCTGACGCTGACCGTGGGCCGCGAAGCCGTGGTCGAACTAATCCTGAAAGTGGGCAGCGTGGCCGAGACGGTGGAAGTTACCGGCGAAGCGCCGCTGGTCGAGACCACCAACAGCGCCGTCGCCGGCTTGGTCAGCGACCAGCAGGTCCGCGACCTGCCGCTCAATGGCCGCAGCATCGAGCAGCTGGCCATCCTGCAGCTGGGCGTGACGCTCTCGCGCAACGGCAACACCGGCATGTTCTCAGGCTCCGTAACGCGCATCAATATCGGCGGCGCGCGCACCACCTCGAACAGCTTCCTGCTCGACGGCACCGACATCAATGACATCTGGAACAACACGCCGGGCAGCGTGGCCGGCGTCTCCCTGGGCGTGGACACTATCCGCGAATTCAAGGTGCTGGTGAACAACTACTCCGCCGAATACGGGCGCGCCGGCGGCGGCGTGGTCTTGTCCGTAACGCGCTCGGGTACCAATGAGCTGCACGGCTCGGCCTTCGAGTTCCTGCGCAACTCCGCGCTCGACGCCCGCAACTTCTTCGACCGCGATTCGCTCTTCCCCAGCAAAGTAACCGACCCGCCGCCGTTTCGGCGCAATCAGTTCGGCTTCACGCTGGGCGGACCCATCAAGACGGACAAAACATTTTTCTTCGGCAGCTTTGAAGGGCTGCGCCAGAACCTGACCACCACGCAGTTCTCGCGCGTGCCGTCGGCCCGGATACGCGCGTTCGCGCATCCCACCGTTGCGCCCTATCTCGCACTGCTCCCGCTGCCTGCGCCGAACGCCCCGGAGGGCGCCGACGGAACCGTGGAGTATGTCGGGCAGGTACGCGAGCCGATTGATGAAAACTACATGATGGTGCGCGCCGATCATTCATTCTCATCATCCGATTCGCTCTTCGGGCGCTACACCTTTGACAACGCCAACAAGTTCACGCCCAACATCCCCAACACCCTGGCGCTGGCCGACCGTTCGCGCAATCAATATCTGACGATTGAAGAGAATCATATTTTCTCGCCGGCGTGGCTGGCCGTATTTCGCGCGGGTTACAATCGCTCGGTCAGCGAAGAGGCTTGCCCGCGTCAGGTGGAGATCCCGTCTTCGCTGGACCTGATCCCCGGTCGCCCCTTCGCATCGAGCGGCGGCATCACCCCCGGCTCCGGCATCGTCGGCTTGTCCAACTGCGGAACTTCGCCGCAGGGCAACTGGTACAACCTGCTGGAAGGCTCCACCGACATGACCTTCATTCGGTCGGGACACTCGCTGAAGACCGGCGTGATCGGCAAGAACATCCGCGTGAACAAGCGCGGCGAGGCCAACCAGTCCGGCTCCTACACCTTCACCAGCCTGTTCAATTTTCTGGGCATCAGCAATCTGGCTGGAACGCCCCTGGCCAATGGTCCCACCTCCAGCCTGTTCACCGGGCAGCTTCCTCTGGACGCCAACACCTCGCGCTCCTGGCGCCAGGAACTGATTGGGACATATATTCAGGATGAGTGGAAGGCCACATCGAAACTCACGCTGAATCTGGGACTGCGCTACGAAGTGGTAACGGCGCCGAGCGAAGCCTTCGGGCGCGGATCGTCGCTGTTGAATCCGCAGGCGGATCGCAACGTGAAGGTGTTTGGCAAGGAACCCTTCCTGCCCAACCTCAGCAAGAAGAATTTCGCGCCGCGCATCGGCTTCGCTTACGATCCCACCGGATCGGGAAGGACCGTGATCCGCGGCGGTGGTGGAATCTTCTATGATCAGATTCTTCCAGCCACTTATCAGATCGCGGTGCTGCGCAACCCACCGTTCTATGTGCGCGCCTCCATCACCAATCCGCCGTGGCCGAATGCCTATCAGTTGCTGCTGGCCGGCGTTGATCCCGGCTCGCAGGCGCTTAACAATTTCACGCCGAGTAGTTCGCCGCGCACCATGCAGTATAACTTCGGCGTGCAGCATCAGTTCGCCGGAGGTTGGGTGGCAAACATGCTGTACCTCGGCTCACGCGGCATGCATCTCATTTCCGCGCGCGACGCCAACTCCGCGCTGCCGCAGATTCAACAGGACGGCCGCTACTTCTTCCCGTTGAACGCGGTGCGCCGCAATCCCAATTTCGGCGAAATCGTCAACTACACCACGGACGGCAACTCCAACTACAACTCGCTGGGGCTCGGCATCAACAAGCGTTTTTCGCAGGGCTTCCAGTTGCAGGGTTCCTACAATTGGTCGAAGCTGATCGACAACACTTCGGGCCAGTACGCGCCCGAGACAGCCAGCGGCAGTCGCTCGCTGATGAACCCCGATGATCCGCGCGTGGACCGGAGCCTCTCGGCGCAGAATGTGGGACAAAACCTGGTGGGCAACGTTACCTATGAACTGCCTCTCGGCGCGGGTGCCTCCGGCATCGCTGCGCAGCTGATCCACGGCTGGCAGTTGAACAGCATCGTCACTCTTTCTTCCGGCGTCCCCGTGAATCTGGAGCTGGGCTTCAACCGCGCGCGCAACGCGCAGGTTACCGGGACCGGCTTCCAGCAACGCCCCGACCTCGTCTCCGGCAGCAGCAACAATCCTACGGATGGCGCCTCCATCGGCTGCGCGGGAGGATTCGCGGCGGGCACGCCGCTGGGCACCCCGGACCTCTACGTTGATCCCTGCGCGTTCCGCCTGCCGGAGGCCGGATATTTCGGCAATCTCGGCCGCAACACCATCATCGGACCCCCGCTGACCAATGTGGACTTCAGCGTCCTGAAACGCTTTGAGCTGCCGCGCGAAGGTCTAAGCCTGCAATGGCGCACCGAGGTCTTCAACCTGTTCAATCACGCTAACTTCTTCAGCCCCAACCGGACCATCTTCTCGACCGCCGATGGCGTGGCGCGCAGCGACTTCGGGCAGATTCGCTCGACGCGCACCAGCGCGCGGCAGATTCAGTTCGGGTTGAAGCTGCTGTTCTAGGAGTTCGGTCGCGACAATCAATTTGTACGTCGTCATCCCGAGCGCAGCGAGGGACCTGCTTTTCGCACCTACTGATGAAGATGCGGATTGAAAAAGCAGGTCCCTCGCTGCGCTCGGGATGACGACTTTTTAGGGTATCGTGTACGTGTATAAATTACTCGCGTTACTTCATCCACCCTGACCGGAAGGGATCACCATGCTGCAACGCATCGCCGCACGCGCGCTCGCTTTCTCGCAACATTACATGCCGGCGCCCTACCTGCTCTCGCTGCTGCTGACGTTTGTCTCGGCGGCGCTGGCCTTCGCCATCACGCACACGGCGGTCGAGAAGATTCTCTCGTCCTGGTACGGCGGCATCTGGGAGATTCTCGCCTTCACCACGCAGATGGCGCTGATCCTGCTGTGCGGCCACGCGCTGGTCGATGCGCCGCTGGTGCGCCGCGCGCTTGACCGCATCAGCGCGATCCCGCGCACGGCGGTCCACGCCGGGATGCTGGTGTTTCTGGTGGGCTGGGCCACGGCGCTATTCAACTGGGGATTCTCGCTGGTGGTTTCCGGCGTGCTGGTGCGCGAGATTCCGCGCCGCATGACCGGCGTGTCGAAAGGCTATCTCGCCGCAGCGGGCTACACGGGATGGGCCGTGTGGGCCTCGGGAATTTCCAGTTCCATCGCGCTGGTTACGGCCACGCCCGGCTCGCCCATGAACATTATTGAGCGCATGTCGGGCGCGACCATTCCGCTGTCAGAGACGCTGCTGCCGCTCTATAACGTAGTCCCCGTGCTGGGCATGGCCATACTCATGCCGCTACTGTTCGCTAAAATTCATCCCGCATCCGAAACAGTGCCGCGCGCGTCAGCAAGCGGGCCGCTGGAACACCCTGCTCCAGACGCGCCAGTTGGCCACGATGCTTCCGGTCACCGAATCCCTAAGACCATCGCAGAGCGCATTGAGCAGAGCCGTCTGGTTACAATCATTCTCGTCGGCATGGCCGCGCTGTTCATTGTCCAGCGCATCGCGGCGGGCGCGTTCAATCTGGACCTGAACATGATGATCTTTCTGTTGCTCGCGCTGGGATGGGCGCTGCACGGCACCCCTATCAGTTACATGCAGGCGTTCCACGGCGGCGCAAAGGCAGCCGGGCCGATCCTGCTCGCCTATCCGCTGTACGGCGGCATCCTCGGGCTGATCCGCGACACCGGTCTGGCCGATTGGTTCGCGCAGCAGTTTGTCGCATTTTCCACCAGTCATACCCTGCCCTTCTGGTCCTACGTCAGTTCCAACGTCATCACGCTGTTCGTGCCGTCGGGCGGCGGACACTGGGCCGTGCAGGGTCCGGTGATGGTGAAGGCCGCGCTGGAACTCGACGCTTCCCTCGCCAAGACCGCCATGGCCGTGGCCTTCGGCGAGCAGACCGGCAACCTCTTCCAACCCTTCTGGGCGCTGCCCATCGTCAGCATCGGCGGCGTCAGCGTGCGCGAAATGATGGGCTACTGCATGGTGGCCTTCTTCATCGCCTTCCCCCTGTTCGGCATCGCCCTGCTGGTGTTCTAGCGTGGCGCGGCGCGTGACAGTGCCGCGCGCGTGCGCAAGCAGGCCTATGGAATAACCACGTCCCGGTTACGCCGTCTTTTCCCAATCCAGAGCACAACGCCATCGTGAAACCCAACCATCTCCAAACGCGGCGTTGTGTTCCATCGGCCCGCTCGCTGACGCGCGCGGCACTGTCACGCGGCTCTGTCACGCGTGCTATATTCTGAAGGAGGAGCGCTGCGACATTGTTCAAATCGTTGTTTGGATCGAAACCCGACCAGCCTGCAAACGCCACGGAAGAGACGCCTCCCGTGAAGCTGGGGCTGTTCGCACGCTTGAAGCAGGCCGTTCAGTCCACCAAGGATTCCTTCGTCGGCAAAATCGAGCAGACGCTGCGCTCGAAACCCGTCTTCGACGACTCGTTGTGGGACGAGTTGGAAACCATCCTCATCCAGAGCGACATCGGCGTTAGCACCACCACCGAAGTGCTGGATGCGGTTCGCGCCGAGGTCAAACGCGGCGAGTTGCCCGATACGGCGGCGGTGCGCGGGTCGTTGCAACGGCAGCTTGCAAAACTTCTGGAGAGTTCATCCATTGGCACGCGAGCGGTGGCCACGCAGCCGCAGGTGATCCTGGTCGTCGGCGTGAACGGCACCGGCAAGACCACCACCATCGGGCGTCTGGCGTGGCAGTTGACGCGTGCAGGCAAGAAAGTTTTGCTGGTCGCGGGCGACACATTTCGCGCCGCGGCCATCGAGCAGTTGGAAGTGTGGGGCGAGCGCGCCGGCTGTGAAGTGATCAAGCAGAAGCCCGGCGCGGACCCCAGCGCGGTGATCTTCGACGGACTGGCCGCAGCCAAGTCGCGCGGCTACGATGTGGTCATCGCTGACACCGCCGGTCGTCTGCACACCAAAGCAAACCTGATGACCGAGCTTGAGAAAGTAACGCGCACGTGCAACAAGGTCATTCCCGGCGCGCCGCATGAAGTCTATTTAGTGATGGACGCCACCACCGGGCAGAACGGATTGCAGCAGGCGCGGCTGTTCACGGAAACTTCGGGTGTCACTGGCATCGTTCTGACCAAGCTTGACGGCACGGCCAAGGGCGGCGTGGTGATTGCCATCGCGCGTGAGTTGAAGCTGCCGATCCGCTACGTCGGCATCGGCGAGCAAAAGGATGACCTGATTCCGTTCGACGCAAAACAGTTCATTGAGTCACTGTTCGCGTAGTGAATTAGTCCCGGAGTGTTCAGAACTCCCATGATAATTGCGGCCTCAACGAAAACCCCGCGCCATCCCAAATACAGGGATGACGCGGCTACCAGTGCCCGACGGCTCTTCCGTGCATTGGTAGCCGCGTCAAGCGCTTTTCTTGGCGCGGGGTTTTCTCTCAATAACTACTAATGACAGAATCAACTGACAATCCGATCGGCAACAGGGGCCACGACGCCGACCGCGCATGGATGCGGCGCGCGCTGGAGTTGGCTGCTCGGGGGACCGCACTCACTTCGCCGAATCCACTGGTGGGCGCGGTGGTGGTGAAGGATGGCAAGGCCGTCGGCGAGGGGTTTCACACTCATGCGGGCCGCAAGCACGCAGAGGTGCTGGCGCTGGAGCAAGCAGGCGAAGCCGCGCGCGGCGCGACACTCTACTTGAACTTGGAGCCGTGCTGCCACACCGGGCGCACCGGGCCCTGCACGGAGTCAGTCATCCACGCTGGAGTCACTCGTGTGGTCGCGGCAATGAGTGACCCCAATCCGCAAGTGAGTGGCCAGGGATTTGAGTTACTTAAGGATGCGGGCATCGAAGTGAGTGTTAGTGATTGCGCAGAAGAAGCGCGAAGAATGAATGAGTCATTCGCGCGATTCATCACCTCCGGCGTGCCGCTGGTTACCCTGAAGGCAGCGATGACGCTGGACGGCAAGATCGCCGCGCCGGATGACAACTCAGGATGGATCACCTCGGACGCGGCGCGCGCGCATGTACAGCAGTTGCGGCACGCGCATGACGCCATCTGGGCCGGCATCGGCACCGTGCTGGCTGATGATCCTTTGCTCACCGACCGCAGCGGCGAGCCGCGGCGCAGGCCGCTGCTGCGCGTGGTGATGGACTCGCATCTGCGCATTCCGCTCACCGCGAAGATGCTGAGCAACGTGAATGATGACTTGATGATCCTGTGCGCGGCGGCGGCTGATCCCGCGAAGCGGCGCGCGTTGGAACACCGCGGCGTGGAGGTTCACGTCGCCCCCAGCGCGGACGGCGCGAGCGGCCAGAACGCGCGGCCCGAGTTGCGCGTCGTGCTCCAAGAGCTGGCCAGGCGGCAGATGACCTCCGTGATGATCGAGGCCGGCGCGGCGCTGAACGGCGCGGCGCTGGAGGCCGGCATCGTGGACAAGATATTCTTTTACTATGCTCCGAAGCTGCTCGGCGGATACGACGCGCTGCCCGTGGCCGGCGGGCGCGGCATCCGCGCCATGCGCGATGCGCTGGACGTAAAGCACATCGTGCATCACCAATTCGGCGACAACTTTGCCATCGAGGGATACTTGAAAGATGTTTACGGGAATCATTGAAGAGCTGGGCACGGTTGTTTCGTTTTTGCCGGGTACGGGCAAGGACGGCGGCGCGCGACTGGTGTTGCGGGCCGCGAAGGCGCTCGCGCCTGATGACCGGCTGAAGCTGGGCGAGAGCATCGCGGTGAACGGCGTCTGCTTGACCGCGCTCGACATTAACACGGAGACCTTCGCGGCGGACCTGTCGCCGGAGACCATCGAGCGCACCAGTCTGCGCGCGCTCGCGCCGGGCAGCCGCGTGAATCTCGAACGGGCCATGACGCCGAGTACGCGCTTCGGCGGACATATTGTGCAGGGCCATGTGGACGGCGTCGGCAAGCTGGTGGAGTTGCAGGCGCTGCCCGACGGCAACTGGTGGCTGGCGGTGGATATCCCTGTTGAGCTGGCGCATTACGTCGTCTCGAAGGGATCGATCGCGCTGAACGGCGTCAGCCTGACCGTGGCTTCCCTCACCGGCCTTGATGGCAATCGCGTGGGCTTGGCCATCATTCCGCATACCTACGAGAACACCATGCTGCACACCATGAAGCCGGGCGACGCGGTGAACGTGGAGTGCGACGTGCTGGCCAAGCACGTCGAGCGGCTGTTGGAAGCTCAGCAATCGGCGAACCGCACGCGCAAACCGCGCAAAGCATCGTCGCTGACGGTGGACAAGTTGCGTGAGCAGGGCTTCTAATCAGCACCAATCCCTCTCCTGGTCGTCATTCCGAGCGTAGCGAGGAACCTGCTTTCCACACTCCGCAACAACGAGGACAAAAGCAGGTTCCTCGCTACGCTCGGAATGACGACCAGGAGAATGGCGGAGTATCTATCTGAAATCGCTGGAACGGGAGCGGCGCGGTTGTAGTCTAATGTAAGGCATTCGTGTGCCGGGTTGGCCAGCAATCATAAGGAATGAATCGCTGCAAGATTATCCGGGAGGAACTTGTTTTGATCATGAATGGACGATGGGCGGGACTGCTGGGTTTGGTCCTGATCAATTTATTTACAACGGCGCGCGGCATGGCGCAGATGGATTATGCGGCGGCGCGCGCCGAGCGCAAACTGCTGGCTACGCGCACCTCGGAAGCCATCACCGTTGACGGGCAACTGAACGAGGCGGCGTGGGCGAGCGCCGCGAAGGCCGAGAAATTCATCCAGAATGAGCCACGGCCCGATCAGCCCGCCTCGGAAGACACTGACGTGCGCGTGCTCTACGACAAAGATAATCTTTACATCGGCGTGTACGCGCATGACCGCGAGCCGGGAAAGCTCATCGTCTCTGATCTGAACCGCGACTTCACGCGCGACATCGGCGACACAGTCGAGATCGTCATCGACACGTTTCACGACGAGCGCAACGGGTATCAATTCGCCGCCAACCCGGAAGGCGCGATGTGGGATGCGCAGATGAACAACGAAGGCCGGGAGACGAACGAGAGTTGGGACGGCGTGTGGTACGTGAAAACCCGGCGCATGGACGATGGCTGGACGGCGGAGTTTTCCATTCCCTTCAAGTCGCTCAAGTTTCGCGAGCTCGATGCGCAAAGCTGGGGCATCAACTTTCAGCGCAATCTGCGGCGCAAAAATGAAGACAGCTACTGGGCGCCGCTGCCGCGCATCTATCAGTTGAATCGCGTATCGCTGGCCGGCACGCTCGAGAATCTGGAAGGCATCGAACCCGGGCGCAACCTCCGCTTCAAGCCTTACGTGGTGGGGAGCCTGGGACAATTCGCGGACGGCGACAAGGACTGGACGGGCGACGCAGGCCTCGACGTGAAGTATGGCCTGACTACAGGGCTTACCTGGGACTTCACGCTGAATACCGACTTCTCGCAGGTGGAGGCCGATGAGCAGCAGATCAACCTGAGCAGCTTCAGCCTCTTTTTCCCGGAGAAGCGCGAATTTTTCCTGGAGAACTCCGGCATCTTTCAGTTCGGCTCGGCGCCGGACCGCATGCCCATGGGCGGCGGCGGACGCGCCACCGGTTTGAACAACGACTTCTATCTTTTCTTCAGCCGGCGCATCGGTCTGGCCGATAGCGGCGCGGCCATTCCCATCTATGGCGGCACGCGGCTCACCGGACGCGCGGGCGGCTTCGAGCTGGGCTTCCTGAACATGCAGCAGAAAGAGGTCGGTGGCAGCCTCCTGCCCAACTACAGTCCGGGGACCAACTTCACCGTGGCGCGGCTACGCAAGAATCTGCTGGGCAACTCCGACTTCGGCGTGATGATGGTCAACAAGGAAGTGGTGAACTCGGCGCGCTATAACCGCGTGCTGGGCGCGGACGCCAATCTGCGCTTCGGGCAGTCCTTGAGTTTCAATTCCTATCTGGCCAAGTCCTTCCTGGCGAATGGCGGCGACGGCGACTTGGCGGGCCGCGTGGGGTTTGGTTACCAAGGCGAAACCTGGGACGTGCGCGGCGCATACACGGGAATCCAGGAAGATTTCGTCAACGAGATGGGATTCGTGCCGCGCCTCGGCGTGCGCAAGTTCGCCGGCCATGCCGGATGGCGTTACCGGCCCGAGAGTCTGCGCCGGGTGCTGCGCCAGACCAATCCGCACTTTCAGTTTGACTACCTGATGAACAAGGACGGCGTGCTGCTCTACCGGCACTTTGACTATCACATCCCGTTCAATTTTCAGGACGGCTCATTCATCGAGACGGGCGTGAATCCCACGCGGGAGCAGTATATGAAGCCGTTCGCCATCAACCCGCGGCGGCGCATTAGCATTCCCGTCGGGTCGTACTCGTTCAACGAATATTTTATTCTGGCGCGCAGCAACGGCAGCCGCCCGATCTCCGGCAACCTGCGCTACGCCATCGGCCCCTACTACACCGGCTACAAGCATACCTATGGACTGGGCGGCGTGTTTCGGTTTAACTATCAGCTCACCACGTCATTCACCTACACGCAACACAATATCAATCTGCCGCAGGGACATTTCAAAACTAACCTGCTGAGCATCCGCGGCAACTATGCCTTCTCGACAACGATGTTCCTGAACGCGCTGGTGCAATACAACAACGACGCGCGGCAATGGACTTCCAACGTGCGCTTCAATTTGATTCACCGTCCGCTGAGCGATCTGTTCGTGGTCTATAATGAGCGGCGCGAGTCGGAGGGCGGCGATCTGATCGACCGCGCATTGATTGCCAAGTTCACTTATATGATCGCCCTCTAGGCTGCGAGAGGAGATTTCGCGGCGGGCTGATAATGGTTCGTTCATGGGCTGGAGGAGTTAATGCCACTAGGAAATAATCCCTTTGTGTTGGCCGCGCTAGCAGCAATGCTGTTCAGCGCCGGGTGGCAACTGGCCCCCGCGCAGACGGCCGGCAAGACAGCCAAGTCCAGCAGTGTCGAGTTCGGCCCTACTTCCGATGTGAAACTGGTGGCGCCCAACGCCACCGAGTCGGTGCGCAATCGCTCGGAGGTGATCGGCTGGCCGGCAGGACGCAAGCCGGTGGCCCCGGCGGGATTTGAAGTTACACTGTTCGCCGATGACGTGGACACGCCGCGCTGGGCGACCTCGCTACCCAACGGCGACATTCTGGTGGCGCTCTCGCTGCGCGGCGGCAATCCCGGCGTCAGCTCCACCTCCAATCGCATCATTCTTTTCCGCGATAAAGACGGCGACGGCAGGCCGGAGTCCCGCAACGTTCTGCTCACCAACCTCAACCGGCCGCATGGAATTTTGCTGCTGGGCGATTTTCTCTACATCGGCAACACCGACGCCGTGGTGCGCTACAAGTATCAACTGGGGCAGACGGAGATCACCACGCCGGGCGAGAAGATTCTCGACCTGCCGCCGGGCGGACACTACACGCGCAACCTGATCGCCAACGCCGACGGCACGAAAATTTATGTGGCGGTGGGATCGAAGACCAACGTGGACGAGTCCGGCGAAGACGCCAAAGACCCGCGGCGCGCCGCGATCCTGGAGATTAATTCCGACGGCAGCGGCATGAGAGTGTATGCGTCCGGCCTGCGCAATCCGGTGGGCCTGGCCTGGGAGTCGGAGTCGAAACAGTTGTGGACGGTGGTGAACGAGCGCGACGCTCTGGGCGACCAACTGGTGCCCGACTACGCGACCTCGGTGAAGGAAGGCGCGTTCTACGGCTGGCCGTATTCCTACTACGGGCAGAATGAAGACCCGCGCAAGAAAGGCCAGCGCCCCGATCTGGTCGCCAAGGCCATTCCGCCCGATTATGCGACGGGCGCGCACACGGGCACGCTGGGCATTACGTTTTATACCGGCAAGCAATATCCGGCGAAGTATCAGGGCGGAGCGTTCATCGGGCAGCACGGTTCGTGGAATCGCTCGAAGTATGTGGGCTACCGCATCGCTTATCTGCCGTTCAAGAACGGCAAGCCCGCCGGGCCGATGGAGGACTTTCTCACCGGCTTCATCGCCAATGACAAAGAAGTCTACGGGCGTCCGGTGGTAGCCACGCTGCTGCAAAATGGGGCATTGCTGGTGATCGATGACGAGTCCAGCAAGGTTTGGCACGTGCGCTACACGGGGAAATAATTATTGCGTGACAGAGCCGCGACCGGTAGGGAGCGGGGGTTCGTCCGTCCGGTACCACGCTTAAAATCAACCCCCACTCCCTCACGGTCGTGGCACTGTCACTTCAGCGGCATTTTTGCTTCAGCTCCTCGAACCAGTTCAGCACCACGTTGATCTGCGTTGTCTCGCAGGCTTGCGACCCGGCCTGCTTTATCATCAGGAATCGCTGGCCATCGAGTGAAATGTCGAAGTTCGTGCCCAGCCCGCCAACTGTTTCATAGCGTCCTTCAAAGAGCATCTTCGGCGTGCTGGCGGCGAACGCGGGCTGTGTGGTAATCGCCACGGCCATGGTGCAGGATGAATGCCGACAGCGCGATCAGTAGGCCCGCCAGCCGCCCAGCCGCCGGTCGTCGCGATAGAAGACACTGATCTCTCATGAAGTTTTGCCCTTAACAGAACACGCGACTAAGTTATAGCGCATCCGTGCGGGCACAATCACCTACGTCGCACACGCCATCCAACATTCCGGCATATTGACAGGTATCAAGACCAATGCCACACTCAGAACATGCTTCCGCCACCGCGGGCTGTGTGCTGCCTGCCATCTATGCGCCTTGTGGAGTACTGGAATACCATGCATAACTCCTGTTGCGGGTTACACAAATATCGCACTGTTTATCCGCCGCGGAGTAGGTCCTTGCAGAGAGTTGCCGGCAGGATATTAATCGTACTCGTTGGCGCACTCTGTTTACCGGGCCAGAGTCCGAGTCAAACCGTAGGCTGGTCAACTCGTGCGCCACTTCCCGAACCTCGTTTTTCAGGTGCGGCTGGAGTTATTAACGGAATTATGTACGTCGTCGGTGGATTTAGGGGGACTCAGGGCTTTAACAATTCCGCTGTCGTAGAGGCTTATGATCCGGCAACGAATACATGGACGACCAGGACTTCCATACCAACTCCCAGGACTAATCCAGCCACAGTTACGATGGGCGGGAAACTGTATGTTTTCGGGGGAATTAAAGCCGGTGCCCTGGATGCTTCGGAAGTCGAAGTCTACGATCCAGTAACCGATACATGGAGCCGTCGGGCATCTATGCCATGGCCTTCATACCTACACTGTGCCACCACGGCTGCCGGCAAGATATACATTTCAGGTGGTTTTCAGATTTCTCTCTCATCCAAACCGCGGGGAGGTCTCCAAATATACGACCCTGCCAGCGACACGTGGTCAACGCAAACCAGCTTCCCTGACCCCCATATCAGCTCCGGTATCTGCGCAATGGGCTATCTTGCCGGCAAGATATTCTTTGTAGATATGCCATTCGGCGTGACGGTTGTTTACGACCCAGTCACCAACGTTTCCAATCGCATCGCGCCCATGCCCACCCAGCGATCAGCGACTGGCGTAAGCATTGGGGGCGAGCTCTTCCTCATTGGCGGAGCATTTAAAGATTCAGCTACGTCTATCAACCTGGTAGAAGCGCTGGATCCCATATCTTTGACTTGGCGATCGGTACCCTCCGGGCCAAGCGCTCGTGACGGTTTTATGACTGCCAGTGCCGACAATGTGCTGTACGTCGTTGGCGGCGTGCGGAGCACAGGGCCGCTCACGGTTGAGCGGCTGGCCGTCAACGACGGCCTATACGGTTAGAACTGTCAGAATTGACATAAAGCCCAGGGATGAAAGAAACTTAGTAAACACGAAAGGGAATGCCCCCGTTGACGTAGCGATATTTAGCAGTCGGGCAACCGTAACTTCCACGGCGTTTGACGCCACCACTATGAACCCCGATTCCATTCGTCTTGCAGGAGGATCGCCAATGGTAAGCGGGGGCAGACAGGCAAGCCCTGTGAAGTCCGTTGAAGACGTGAATGAAGATGGCTTACTTGATTTGATACTGCGGTTCAGATCCCTTGAACTCCGACTGACACCCATGGCCGATTCCGACCAGGCGCGAGCTATCCTAACCGGAGAAACCTGGTCTGGCGAACCTGTGCAAGGTGAAGACATGGTTCGCCTTCGATAGGTAGGGAGTGATACGCTGCGTAACCAGGTCGGCTGTTCGAGAATCGTTTCTGTGCGCGGCACGCACAGCTTCAGCCACAGAAAGTCAGTTCAAGACCAATTGGCTGTGGCTCAATTGAATGCAACGCGGAACGCTACGAATCTCCCACCAGGTGCACCCTGCCCATCAGGCCGCCTTCGGCGTGGTCCCGGATGTGGCAGTGAGTCATCCACATGCCGGGGCGGTCCTCGAATTTCACGATGAACTTGATGGACTGCTCAAGCGGGACGTTCGGTTGCGCCTCCTGCCGCAGCTTGGCCAGCCCGAAGTCCAGCAGCTTGGTCGCGTAACCGGATGCCGCGCCGGAGCCGCTGCTCTTCACCAGCATGATGTTGCCGGACTTGAGATCGCGATGAGTGATGCCTTTGCGATGCGCCTTGTCCAGCGCGTCGGCAATTTCGATGGCGTATTGCAGCATTTCGTCGAGGGGGAGCGATTTCCCTGAATTTTGCTGGCCCGAATCCCGAACCCCAAATCCCGCACCCCCGATTTTCTGCGGCAGCGTCTCGCCTTCCAGATATTCCAGCACCAGATAGTCGATACCGTTGTCGCGGCCAATGTCGAATAGCGTGCAGATGTGGGGATGGTTCAGGCTGGCGAGATGCAAGGGCAATACTTTGATGGCGACGTTGCGGTCGAGGCGGGTGTCGCGGGCCGTATAGACTTCGCCACTGCCGCCCGCGCCGAGCATGGCGAGTATCTCAAAGTGACCGAGTTGGCTGCCTAGCGGGTGATGATGACTTCGCGCAGACTGTCTTTGGTGAGAAAGAATCGCAGCGAGGCGTAGTCGCGGAACAGGCTCTCAATGGCGCGATTATTGAACGAGCGCCACAGCTTGCCGGTGCCGCGCTGCGTCACCTTCAACTGATCGGCGCCGCGGATTCGGTACTGCTCCACCGGCACGATCTGCCCCGGCTGCCCGGCGTGGAAGAAGGCCAGCAGATGGCCATCGGGCTTGAGAAATTGGTAGAGTACCGTGATCAGCGGCTCAATCACGGAGTCCGGCAGAAAGTCCAGCAGGTCCCAGCAGAGAACGCCGTCAAACTGACCCTTCTGGTAGTTCAAATTTCCCTGGAAAAATTGTACGGCTTCGGACTCGATGGCTTCCGCCGTGGGCGTGCGCGTGGATTTGAATTGCAAGGAGCCGTAGAGGTCTTCGGTGCAGAGCCGGTGGCCCAGGCCGGTGATAAAGTTGATGTTCTCCTGGGAGGCCGCGCCCAGGTCGAGAATCTGCATGCCTTCGGTCGCGCCGACCGCGTTCCAGAACTCGCGTAGCCCTTTGCTCTGGCGCAACCCCGAAGCCGCGCTGCCCGGCAGATTGGTGGCAGGGTGCTGATCCTGCTTCAATACATGCCCCAGCAGGCGCCGGACACTGCCGGAGATCTGCGCGGTAATGGCTTCGTTGGAGGACATACTGCCGGGACCTTGCTGGGGAACTTAATCCAATCGCTGAAAATACATGCTGCTAAAATTTCCGGGCGCGGTCTTTTGCCAAATTCTTAAAGACCCGAGCCCGCACCAACCCTACAACCGGGGCGCGCGTGAGTAGGCATAGCGAGGAGCGCTAGACCTTCGCTCCAGCTGAAGCGAGCTGAGGCTGGGCCGGAGCAGAGGAACTCTCCGCCTTGTGTCCGCTGCCGAACTTGCCGTCGCCGCCACCCTTCTGAATGTCGATGCTGCCTTTGAAAAAAGCTCCATCTTCGATGACAATGCGCGCGGCCACCAGGTCTCCGGTAACCGAACCGGACTTGCGAATCTCCACGCGATCGGCGGCGCGCAGGTTGCCCTTCACGGCTCCCTGCACAACGATCTCCTTGGCGTTCACATGGGCATTCACGCGGCCGTTGGGGCCCACTGTGAGATTATGCTCGCGCAATTCGATGGTGCCTTCCACCTGCCCATCAATGAATAAATCTTCGCTGCCGGAAAGATCGCCGCGAATAATAACCGACTTGCCAATGCTGGCGACTGCTACCTTCGGAGCTTCGCTCCAGGACTGCGAACCTGTATTTTGCGGGGTGCTGGACACGGGTGAGACCTCCTTAACCGAATCTGGCTTGACCGGAACGGAAGCCGGCGTATATACCGGCGTGCTAACCGGTGATTCTTTCTTTTTTTCTTTACGATTCCACATTGCAGGAAACTCCTTGCGCGGCAGCGGCGGCGAAATAAGATATTTCGCGCGGGCACCGTAGCGCGTTCAGGAAGATCAATTGATAGTATATGCGAGGATGAATTTCCTAACGAGCACACCGGCGAGCTTGCTATGGGGAGGAACTGCTTGTCGGGCCGTGCCCATTTTATCCCTGCCGGGCCAATATAGTACAGGTTCCAAGAGGGAAGCAATGCAATTCTGGCGGAACCGGCGCTTTGGCTGTCAAGGAATGGTCACTGGGAAAAAAACAGAGCCGCGACCGTGCGGGAGTGGCTCTATTTCCCCGATTGCCCTGGAAAATATAAATTCGCCTGCGCTCTGCCGGCAAATGAGGTCGGCAGATCCCGCAGGCGGGCGGCGGCCTCCTCCGGAGGCAGCGGACAATAATAAGTCTCCTTGATGCTGTAGGACCGGCTACGCTTCTCCGTGATGGGCATGATCTCGATGTGCCAGTGGTAGTCGTCCGCCAGTGTAGTCCAGAAGCCGGACGTCTCCGGCCTGGCCCGAGTGTTGGGGCTGGTGTGCAGGACAAGGTGGTAACTCGGCGCCACATGCTCCAGGCGCGCCAGCACGCGCCGCAGCAGGCTGGCCAGCTCGAAGTCGTCCGGACGCTGCAGCAAGTCTTCCTCGAAACTGGCATGATGTTGACGAGGGAGTATCCACACTTCAAAAGGCACGCGCGAGGCAAACGGACACAGCGCCAAGTAGCGCGGTGACAGGTCCACGACGCGCAGCCCCTGCCGCTCCTCCTGCCGCAGGATGTCGCAGAAGACGCAGCGCTCCTTTAGATCGTAGTAGTCCTTGCACGAGCGCAGTTCATAGAGCACACGGCGCGGGATGAACGAGGTAGCGGCCAACTCCGAGTGCGCGTGGCGCAACTGTTGCCCGGAGAGATCCCCACGATTCTTGAAGACCGTTACATAGCGCAGACGGATATCGTTCTTCAGATCGGCGATGCGCAGAGCCCAGCAACGCAGCAGCGCCGCGATCTCCGCCTCCGGCGCGAAGGAAAGTTCGTGATAATGGTCCGGGCTTTCGATGATCACCTCATGCGCGCCCAGGTTGCGCATGCGGTCATAGATGCCCTCGGCCTGGCGGTCCGCGCCGCCCTCGACGGTATAAAGCGGGGACGGGTGCGGGTAGACGCGAATCGCCCCCGGCACGCCATGAGCTGGGCTAGACGACGGGCCAGGTGACTGAATGGCGAGGATCGGCGCGAGCGGCGCGGCGATTTTAGGCGTCAGCGGACCCGCATCCAGACAATATGGACACGGGCTTTCCGGCCCGCCTGTCTCGTCGTTATTTCCAGCCAGCACCCAGCTTCTGGTGATGGGGTCTTTACGCAGTTCCATACTGACGGATCATCCCCGCGACGAACATTCCTGCCCGCGAGGAAAATTCCTGAACGGCCATTCTACATCCTCGCGCGCCTGACTGCCCGGCACAATCGCATATCGGTAGTGGGTCAGCTTGAATCTGACCAGGAAACTTTTCCCTAGCCCAGGCCTTTAGGCCTGGGTTTGCGGGGCAGAAAGAATTAGAGCCCCTTTCAGGTGGCTTCGTGCAGAGAGACTGTACGACATATGGAGAACATCGCAGCGCAAGCCCCGTAAACGGGGCTAAGGAATACCAAGGGAATCGCCGACCCAGGCCTAAAGGCCTGGTCTAGAAAAAAGGGAATTCCAAACTGACCCACTACCCGAATATTCGCCCCCTGCCAGTTAATACCACATGCGGGCGACAGGCCCCGCGCAGGATGGTTCCAGAGTAGAATGAGACGAGGAGGCACTGCTTGCGCCATATTCTCCACACCCTCCATCGCACATTTGGGCAAATGAATATTATGACTCCCTGTTCCTGCTCGATCTCTCGTTCGCGGGCATCTTTGGCCTTATGTAGTCTGGCCACGCGATTGTCCATTCTGCTGTCCCTCACGCTTGCTGCTCCGGCGACGGCGCGCGCCGCCGATATGCGCGCGGGTGAAAACATTCGCGTGGTCGATGGCGAGACGGTCGCGGGCAATCTCTACGCCGCCGGAAGCGATATCGAGATCAGAGGGACCATCCAGGGAGATCTCATCGCCGCCGGCGGGCGCATCTCCATACCGGGCACGGTTGCCCACGACATCGCCATGGTGGGCGGCGAGTTGGAGATTTCCGGCAAGGTGGATGGCGACGTTCGCATGGCGGGCGGGCAGGTTACCGTAGGTGGTGAAATTACCGGTGATCTGGTGGTGGCGGGCGGCACGGTGCGCCTGCTGGCTGGCGCGGTGATCGGAGGCGAAACGTTGCTGGCTGCCAGCGAACTGCGCATCGACGGCATCGTCAATGGCTCATTGAATGCCGCCTCGAATGTTACCCGCATCGAAGGGACCATCAAGGGACCGGCCCACGTCCGCACCACCCGACTCGAGTTCGGTGAACGCGCCACGCTGGAAAATGAGCTGGCCTACTTTGCGCCGCAGGAAGCCGACATTCCGCCCACGGCGCAAATCACCGGCCCCATCCATTACGAAATGACTTCCGGTATGGACCAGTCCTGGCTCTATGGAATCATGCGGCGGCTGGGTGCCGCGTTGTTCTATCTGTCCTTCGCCATGGGACTGGCCGGCGGCCTGCTCGGCGTATCGCTATTTCCCAAGACCTCCACTGAATTATTGCAGCACATCACCAGGAATTTTGGTGCGGAGTTCCTACGCGGCTTCGTGCTGTTTTTGGTGATGCCACCGGTATTTTTCCTGCTGATGGTAACCGTGGTGGGAGTCCCGGTGGCGGTGCTGAGCGGCATGATTCACCTGGGCTTCGGCATCGTTTCCGTCATTTATGCCGCCGTTCTCGCTGGCGCGCTGCTGCGGCGGGCCGTACTCCACAAGGATGAGACCGTCGCCAACTGGAAAGCGGTGCTGGTGGGCATTCCGTTATTGTTTCTTTTGAGCCTGATTCCGCTGCTCGGTTTCCTCGTCAACACCACCTTATTTCTCGCAGTCTTTGGCGGCATCTACGGCCGCTTCTGGTCGCTGGTGCGGCGCGAGCAACCGGCGGCTCCGGCGGCGATCTCCGAGTAGGCGCAGCTTGTATTTTGTTTGGAATTTGCTCGGCATTTGTTTGGCATTTTTCCCGAAACATTGAGTTGCACTGCTGACCGCCATGTATACGGACGACACCATTGCCGCGATTGCCACTCCCTCCGGACACGGCGGCATCGGCATTGTGCGTCTCTCGGGCGGCAAGTCCTGGAAGATCGCCGGGCTAATTCTGCGCCCCCGGCAGGAGGGTACAAACCGCGAGGGTATTCCTCTCGAACCCTGGCGCACTCATCTCGCCGTGGTGGCTAGCGAAGAAGGCGATGCCATCGATCATGCGCTGGTAACCTCGTTTCGCAAGCCGCAATCCTATACCGCCGAGGACATGGTGGAGATCGCCTGCCACGGCTCGCCCGTGGTGTTGCGGCTCGTGCTGGAGCGCTGCCTGGCAGCGGGCGCGCGGCTGGCCGAGCCGGGCGAGTTTACCATGCGCGCGTTTCTCAATGGCCGCATCGACTTGGCCCAGGCCGAGGCGGTCCGCGACCTGATCGAAGCGCGCACGTTGTTTCAAGCTAAGGTCGCCGCGCAGCAGGTGGAGGGCAGCGTCGCCCAGTGGGTGTCGCCCATCAAGCGCGAGCTGACCGACTTGATCGCTTTTCTCGAAGCGGGCATCGACTTCGCCGAGGACGACGTCAGCGTGATGAACACGCCGGAGATCATCTCGCGCATGGACCGCGTGATGATCCCGCTGGGACGGAGCCGCGAGACCTTCGCCGCCGCACGCATCGCCCATGACGGACTGAATCTCGCCATCGTAGGCCGTCCCAACGTGGGCAAGTCCAGCCTGTTCAACCGGCTCATCCAGCAGGACCGCGCCATTGTAACGGCCACGCCGGGCACCACGCGCGATCTGGTCTCTGAAACCGTGGAGATCGATGGCATCCCGCTGCGCTTCGTCGATACCGCGGGCATTCGCCAGGCCTTTGACGAAGCCGAGAGCATCGGCATCCGCAAGTCGCAGGAGGCCGCGGCGGACTCCGATCTAACGCTGCTGGTGATCGACGGAACAGCTTGTGCCGACGGCCTCGCCGGCGACGATCAAGCTCTGCTGCAACGCCTGACCGCAGCCGGCAAGCTGCTGGTGGTGATCAACAAGTGCGATCTACCATTGCCTATTTCCCGCCCCGAACTCGCCAATCAAATTGGCACAGCGGCACTGCGGCTGACATCTGAGGAATCTGCGGATAAGCTTTTGGTGCAGTTCGTCTCCGCGCTGGATGGCGCCGGCATCGCCGAGTTGCGCCGCGCCATTCTCGCGCAGGCTGACCCGGCGCTGGCAGGCCAGCGGGAAACACAGTTGCTCACCAACCTGCGCCATCAGCAAGCGGTCACCGCGGCGCACGAATGTCTGCGGGCCGCGCGGCAGGCCGCCGAGACTCACCTCCCGCACGAGATGCTGCTGCTCGATCTGTATGCTGCGTTGCGCTCTCTGGATGAGTTGACCGGCGCCACCACCAGCGAAGACATTCTCACGAAAATCTTTTCGACGTTCTGCATCGGCAAGTAGCGGTCCGCAAAAGGAACGTCCCCTTCCATTTCATCTACTCTGAGGACTTGTTCGAGGTCGGATACCTCGTTGCCTGCCTAGGCTCCATTGACACCGCGCGCAGGACGCCGTAAATTCACAGGTGTACCGTTCCCCCGTCGAATCCCCAACGCGTCCTCCGCAGCCATGACCTGTTTTCGATGGCATTCTGGCGAAGGATGCAACAGGCAGGAGAAAGAAAATGAAAACTCTCAATTCAAGATTTGCAACAATTGGTTTGATCGCTCTAACGTCGGTGTCGCTGGCCTGCAATCGCGCGCCGGAGCAATCCGCATCCAATAGTCAACCGCCAGCGGGTACGGAGACCGCCCCGCCAGTTCCTGCGGCGGTACCGGCACCGGCTCCTGTTCCAGCACCCGTCGCTGCGGCCCCGGTTGCCCCAGCCGCCGCACCCGTCGCCAAACCGAAACCTGCCGCAGTGAAGCCGTCCGCTCCGAAAACGGAGACGGCGGCGGCGCCGGCTCCCGTCCCGACTCCGGTCGCCTCAGCTCCGGCTGCGCCCGCACCGCCTCCGGCGCCGAAGCCTGTTGTTCTGGAAGCTGGCACTGCGCTGAAGGTTCGCACTACCAACACTCTTTCCACCAAGCTGCACAAGGTCGGCGATACGTTTGAGGTTTCCCTCACCGAACCGATCGTGGTCGGTGGCAAGGAAGTGGTCGCGCGCAACACCATGCTGATGGGCCGCGTAGTGAGCTCCGATCCCGGCGGGCGCGTGAAAGGTGTGGCCAGCATGGCCGTGGAATTGAATCACCTGCACACGGCTGACGGCGGGATGCTGGAAATCGCCACCAACAGCTTCACAGTGGAAGCCGCGGCCTCGATTAAGAAAGACGCTGTGAAAGTGGGCGTCGGCGCAGCCATTGGCACCGCCATCGGTGCGATTGCCGGCGGCAAGAAGGGCGCTGGCATCGGCGCAGCAGCCGGCGCGGGTGCGGGAACTGCCGCGGCCATCGGCACGCGCGGCGACGCAGCCGAAATTGCCGGGGAATCAGTGCTGGACTTCACGCTGCGCTCTCCGATCACTCTGGCAACAAAATAACGGAACTCTCGCACCATCCACGCCAAGGGATGACGCGGCTACCAACGCATGCTGGAGTCCGTATGCATTGGTAGTCGCGTCAAGTGCCTGGCCTGGTGCCTGACTTGACGCCTGGCTTGGCGCGGGCGTTTCTCCACTCCGTTTACATGGCCCCGGCACTTTGTTGGTAACCTCCTCCACCCCATTGCGTCCGGGCCGCGCCTTGCGACACAATTGACGCTTCACGATGAAATCACGAACACCGCCTGCCGATAATCGACCTGTTTCGCGCCGAGCGAACTCCGCCAGTTCAATTCGGGCGCTGGCGACTGAACAATCACTTCTGATAAACACATCCATCAAAGCCCTCGATACGCTCAATTCAATTGCCATTGTCCACAGCATCCACCGCCAGGATTCCACCGTCTCGCAGGCCGTCGCCGCCGTGCTGCCACAGATCGCCAAGGTGGTGGATGCCGCGGTCAAGTCGTTGCGCAGGGGTGGACGGCTCATCTACGTCGGCGCTGGAACCAGCGGGCGGCTGGGGGTTCTGGATGCCGCGGAATGTCCACCGACGTTCGGAGTCTCGCCGGATAAGATTCTGGCGGTCATCGCCGGCGGCGCGCGCGCGCTGCTCCATGCCGCCGAGGCCGCAGAGGATGACGCCGCGCTGGGCGCGCGCGATGTGGCCGCAAAAAAAGTTGGCTCGCGCGATGTGGTGATCGGATTGAGCGCCAGCGGTCGCACCCCGTACACCGTGGGCGCGCTGCGCTATGCGCGCTCGCGCCGGGCCGTTACCGTGGCCATCGCCTGCAATTCGGACTCTCCACTCGAAAAGATCGCCCGCATCGCCATCACCCCGCTGACTGGACCGGAAATTCTCTCCGGCTCGACGCGCCTGAAGGCGGGCTTGGCGCAGAAGATGATCCTGCAGATGATCTCGACCGCAGTGATGACACAACTCGGCAATGTTTATCAAAACTACATGGTGGGCGTGCGCCCGACGAATGAGAAACTCGTCGCGCGCGCCTGCGGCATCATCTCGAAGATCACCGGCGCTTCGGAGCGCTCCGCGCGCGCCACCTTGCAAATGGCCGGCAACGATGTGCGCACGGCCATCGTCATGCTGCGCCGGAAACTCGATCGTGAGAAAGCGGCCCACTTGCTCGCTTTCCGCGCGGGCAATCTACGCAAGATCATTTAGCGGGCTTTGATTGAAATTCAATCGCCGGAAATTTATTAAATGTCACTACAGGCTCTCTTCGCTGCTCGTCTGCTAACCCCGCTGGAAGAGATGCGCGAAGGCGTCGTGTTGATCGAAGACGGGACCATCCGCGCCGCCGGTCCGCGCGCGGACATTGCCATACCCGCATCCGCAAAGCGCATCGAGCTGGGCGACAGGACAATTGCCCCAGGCTTCATCGATATCCACATCCACGGTGGCGTCGGACATGATGTGATGGAGGCCACTCCGAGCGCGCTGACGGCTGTCGCACGGCATTTGCTGCGGCGCGGGACAACCAGCTTCGTGCCCACCACCGTTTCGGCTCCCATCGCGCAACTGGAGCGCTCGCTCGACGGATTGCATCGCACGCTCAGCGCGTGGAAGCAATCTTCAACAACACCCGCCGCTGAGCCGCTGGGGATTCATCTGGAGGGCCCGTTCATCAGCGCCACCTGCCGCGGTGCGCACGGTCGCGCCGATCTGCAATTGCCGTCACTAGAATTGTTCGAGCGTCTGCGCGGCGCGGCCGGAGCGTGGCTGAAAATTCTCACGCTCGCTCCCGAGCTGCCCGGCGCGGCGGAGTTACAAAGTCATGCGCAACGCCACCGCGTGCAAGTCGCTTTGGGTCACTCCGACGCCAGCCACCAGCAGGCGCGCGACGCGATTGACGCCGGGGCGAGCCACGGCGTGCATATCTTCAACGCCATGCGCCGGTTCGCGCATCGCGAGCCGGGCATCCTCGGCGCGCTGCTGACCGACGACCGCATAATGGCCGAGGTCATCGCCGACGGCGTGCATGTGGCCCCGGCGGCGTTGCAGTTGCTCCTGCGAGCCAAGGGTGTTGCGCGCACGGTGCTGATCACCGACGCGGTCAGCGCGACAGGCATGACGCCGGGCCCCTACAGGTTGGGGGAGATGGAGATACTTCTCAGCGACGATCCGGCGACGGGCCTTCCGGCCTGCCGCAATCTGGAAGGCGCGCTGGCAGGCAGCGTGCTCACGCAGGACGCCGCCGTGCGCAACATGATGTCGCTCGCCGGCTCGACGCTCGCCGATGCGGTGCGCATGGCCAGCAGCAATCCCGCGCAGTTGCTGGGCCTTGGCGAACGCAAAGGAATCATCCGCGCAGGAGCCGACGCCGATCTGGTGATCCTGAATCCTGACGCGACCGTAGCCGGTGCCGTGGCGCGAGGCGCCGTGGAGATGTTCTAATCAATTTGATCGATGGTGTAACAGAGCCGCGACCGGAAGGGAGCGGTCACGCTCAACGATTGCTAGTGACCGTTGAGCGTGACTGCTCCCTTCCGGTCGCGGCTCTGTTCGAAATCTAGACTGTAAATTTCAGGGCGAACTGCATCTGGCGCGAGGGGCCGGCGTTGGCCAAGCGGCCGAAGTTGGGTGTGAACGCGATGCGGCCCGGGGCACCGACGAAATTGGTGTGGTTTACCATGTTGAACATCTCGGCGCGAAACTCCATCCGGCGCGTTTCGTGGAAGCGGACCTGCTTCATCAGCGAGAAATCCAGATTGGCTTCCCCAGCCTCGACGACCAGGTTGCGGCCAGCGTTGCCGAAGGTATAGGCGGCGGGCGGGGCGAAGGCGGCGATGTCAAACCAGCGCTCGGCGGTGCCGCCGCCGGGCAGGTTCGGATTGCGCAGCAGGTCGGGGCGCTGCGCCGGACCGGGGCCGATATTGGCGTTGTCGCCCGGCGTGTTCACCGTGATGGGCGCGCCTTTCTGGAATGTTCCGATCCCGGAGATGCTCCACCCGCCCAGCAACTTACCCGCCCAGCCGCCGGGATCGACGGCCTTCCCGGCGCCCAGCGGCAGCTCGTAGGAATAAGTGAAAACAAAGCGGTGGCGATGATCGAAACTGGAGAGCGCGTGCTCGGCGCGGTTGTCCCGGACGTTTTGCGGAATATTGAATTCGTGGAAGGTGGCGCCGGGATCGGAGGCGTCGTCGGTGGCCTTGGACCAGGTGTAGTTCGTGTCAAAAGTCAGTCCGCGTGAAAGTCTCTTCTCGAGTTTCAAAGTGAGTGAGTGATACTTCGACCAGCCGCCCCAGTGGATTTCACGGAAGCCGTTCAGCCGGGGATTAGGGCGGCGGGAAACGATGTCACCCGGCCCGGGCTCCGGGACGTTGGCCCAGGTGCTGTTGTCGGCCCCGACGATGTGCGAGCCGAAATAAGTGACCAGCACGGCCCAGTTAGTCGCCACTTCGCGCTGAATGCCTGCGGTCCAGGATTCGGCGTATTCGGAGCGGTAATCATAGCGCAGGCCGGAACCGCCGACCGGCGCGGGCGCCAGCAGCATGGTCGCGGTGCGCAGCGTGGGAACGCCCGTGTCGCGGGAAGTATCGACGGTTTTGTTGAAGTAAAAGGGAAGATTCTGCGCCAGAGCTTCATTAATGCTGTAGCCCGCCTGATTGTAAAACAATCCGAACCCGGCGCGCAGCACGGTGGCCTGTGAGCCGCGCGGCGACCAAGCCAGCCCGATGCGCGGAGCGAGACGATTGTAGTTGGGGCGCTGCAACGCGCGTTCGTAGCCCGCGTCCACTGAGGACACAGCGGGAACCGGGATCAGCGGCAGCAGGGTTGCCGCATCGGGGTGCAAGGTTCCATTCTCGTCGCTGGCGATCACGAAACGATCCACTTCAATATTCGAGAAGCGGTTTTGCGCCTCATAGAGCTGCGTGTTGATCTCCCAGCGCACTCCGGCATTCACGGTCAGCCCGGAGCGGAACTGCCAGTCGTCCTGCGCGTAGAAATGCGCCCAGGTGGTGCGCCCATCCGTTTCGCCGCGACCGATGCCGGACTGGCCCGTGCTGGGAAAGCCCAGCAGGAAATCGGCGAAGGCGTTGCCGTCCGCCGCGCCCGCCGCCGAGGAGCTAAAGCGCGGGCTGAAGGTGAACAGGCCGCGGGTGTTGGGAGAGTTGCTCGGATTGAAGCGCAGCCGGAATAGGTAGGCGCCGAACTTCATATTGTGTCCGGGCCGCACCCAGGAGAGCGTGCTGAACAAATCAAAACTGTTGTTGCGCCGCGTAATCAGCGTGGCCGGGTCGCCCATGGTGCTGTAAAAATCGGAGAAATTAAGCGCGGGAAAACCCACCTTGGCCGCGTCGCGGGTGACGCCTTGGAGGCCCGACTGGCCGGCGAAATCGACGCCTTGATTCTCGCTTTCCTGGCCGCCCACCACGCGCAGGTAGCCGAAGCGGAACTCATGAATCAAACTCGGACTGAATATGTGGCTGTGATTCAGCGTGGCGTTGTGCGTCCGCGTGGTGATGTCATAGCCGAAACCGGGAACCAGGATTTCGCTCAGGTTCGAGTTTCCGTAGGGCTGGGATGTCCGCAGATTGGCGTAGGTCAGGCGGCCGAACAGGTTGTCGTTAGGCCCCAGCCCCTGGTCGGCGCGCAGCGTGATTTGGTCGTTGTCGTTGCGGAAGGGCGCCGAGACCAGATAATTTTGCGTCTCGCCACGCTCCGGCTGATTGGGCAGCGGGATCTTTTTCAGGAACTCCACGGCGACCGGGTCCATCTGTCCGGCGGGAATGCGATTTTGCGCGAAGGCCAGTCGCCGGCCCGTTGCAGGATCGGTGGAGAGGGGATTGTAAATGGCCGGCAGACCAGAAAAGTCGCCTTGACGCACGCGCTCCGAGGGCACCGAAAAAGTTCTGGTCAGAGCGCGGCGCTCGCGGAAGCCTTCATAGTTGGCGAAGAAAAACCGGGAGTCGCGCCGCAGCGGTCCGCCCACGGTGCCGCCAAACTGGTTCTGGCGCAGCGGCGGAGGGCTGCTGCGCACGGTGGGATTGCGAGTATCCCGGTCAAAAAAATTGCGCACATCAAAAATATTATTCCGCAAAAATTCGTATGCCGAGCCATGCAGCGCATTCGAGCCGGACTTGGTGGCCGCGTTGATGTTCGCCGACGCCTTGCCGCCAAACTCAGCCGAGTAAATCGACTTCTGAATCTTGAACTCCTGAATTCCTTCTACCGATGGGGAGATCACCAGATTGTTGAAGTACTGGTCGGTGATGGAAACGCCATCCAGCCAGTACATGTTGTGACCCGCGCGCTGGCCTCCGACCACCACCTGGCGGCCGGTTTGCGCCAGCGCCGCGCCGCGCGTGCCCACTGGAGTGAGGAACACATTGTCGCTGAGCAGCGCCAGTTGCACCATCTGCCGGCCGTTCAGCGGCAGATCCACCAGACGCTGATTGGTAATGACTTCGCTGACCTCTGCGTTGGCGGCGCGCAACAGAGGCACCGATTCCGTTACAGTGATCTGCTCGGTGATCTCGCCCAGATCCATGAGCACATCCAGACGCAGCCGATCGCCTACGCGCAGGGCGATGCCTTCGCGAATCTGAGTCTTGAAGCTGGGCAACTCAGCGCGGATGGCGTAGTCGCCGACGGGAAGCTGTGGCGCGGAGTAGTTTCCCGCATTGTCAGTGGAAAGCTTCCGCTCCTGCCCGTTTCCGCGATTGACAATGGTGAGCGCCACGCCGGGCAGAACCGCGCCAGAGGCGTCGCGCACGGTGCCCGCAATCTCGCCAGAGGTGTTCTGCGCTGCTGCGCTCGATACCACCAGAAACGTAAATAGAAAAATCATCATGGACTTCATAACATGCTCCGCGAACAGATTTGGACAACCGCCTCCACTGCCAATGATCCCCATGACTTTACGAAGACTTCAGGTGAATTTGCATGGCGAGACTTCCATGACCGACCACATGGAATTATAGCAGGACTAGGTACGGGAATCGGGACAAGTGAATGATTTCGTGTGGATCGAAGAGCGTGCCGGATGCCGGTATGACGGCAGCTTCCCGTGGACCGATTCGCTATGGGCCGGGGCGCTGGCAGCGGGATTTGTGCGTGTACCATCCACGAATTGGCCATCGAACAGACGCACGGTTTGGCCCGCGCGGTGGGCAAGGCGCTTCATCGCAGGCTTCCATACTCTTGAAAAACCGGCGCGACTCGTCCCCGCAGCCTGCTCGGAGAATGCAGACAGGAAAAGGAAACTGGGCTGACCTATTGCGCATGAATGGCGTCCCCAGAGGGATTCGAACCCTCGTTACCGCCGTGAAAGGGCGATGTCCTGGGCCGGCTAGACGATGGGGACCCTTGGCAGGCTTGCGCTACCAGCGAACCTTAGAATGGTAGCTGTCTATTAGCTCGGCTGTCAAATTGCTACCCGCGGCTAGCATAACGCCGCTCAAGCAATGAGAATCGACTAACCGTAGTGTCTTTTAGTCCCTTTGCGAAGAATTGTCTGCTATCCTGTGGCGCATAGTGCCAGGAGTTTGAGAACCGTTCGTTGGTTGCATGGAGACTAATTGGTGGATCTAGTTCGCGGCTGGATGCTCTGAAGCGCCCAGCCAGATCATGCAACTTGGTAACTCCTCAACCGTTGGATTGCCGAAAAATGAATCGGAAAAATCCGGGAGATATAACATGCGAAAGAAACTGTTTTCTAGCCGTCTGATCTGGTCCTCGATATTTCTCGCCACTCTACTGGCGTGGGGTGTTCCCTCTCTGCGCGCGCAGAATTCCGTGCCTGCGGCGGTTTATCACTTCGCCGATACAGTTCTTTACAACGGCCAAATATTGACGGCGGATCGTGATGATCCGAACTTCGCCGTCAAGCAGGCGCTGGCCATTCGCGACGGGCGAATACTCGCGGTCGGCGATTCGCAAGAGATGCTGGCGTACGCCGGGCCACAAACCAAAAAAGTGGACTTGCAGGGCAAGACCGTGATGCCCGGATCGGTTTCGTCGGATTCAGATAATGTGTTTGCCGGCGGCGACTGGACCAAGGCCACGCAGGTGGGCGACCGCATCATCACCCGCGGCAACATGCTCGAATGGGGCGCCGGGACCGATCAGGAAGCAGTGAAGGGGAACAGCATTGCCGGCCTCTCAGGCAACGATGTGGCGAAGAGCATCCAAGCCATTGCGGCTTTGGCCAAGCCCGGTGAGGCGATCTACATTCGCGCGCCGAAGACCTATCCCATCGCCATCAAGTCGTGGACGCGCGAGGACCTCGATAAGATTGTCCCGGCGAATCCGTTGGCCGTTTCCCTGGAAGCCGCGCAGATTATCACCAACTCGGCCATGACCAATCTGGCGTTCCAGAAGGGCCTGTCGAAAGACATGTATTGCGTCATCAAGGACGCGCGCGGCGAGCCGAACGGCCAGTTCTGCGGCAAGGCCTCGGGCTTCATCATGACCGACATTCGCCCCTGGCCGCGCCCCGACGATCTCGAAGACATGACCAACCAGTTGCGCCGCTTCATGACGGAGCTGAACAAAGTGGGCGTAACAGCGCTGGTCGGCCATGCCTCGGCAATTGACTTCATCATTCTCAACCGTCTGTATCATCGCAACGATCTGCCCATGCGCTTTTACCTGAGCATGGACCTGCGGCTAAACCCTTCCATTGACACATGGTTGAAGCGCGTCGGCAATCTGGTCGACTTTTCTCTCGGCGACATGGTGCGCATCGTGGGCGGCCACGTCGGCCCGCTCGATACCGGACCGAATGTTCCCGACAACATTCTCACACATGTGCCGCGCAACATCATCCCCGAGATTCCCAATGTTGGCGGCGACCCCAATGGCACGGGCGAGAATCAGTGGGCGGCTTCCACCTGGACGAAGAATCGCTGGGAAAACATGACGCTCGAGCAGAAACAGCAGACCGAGTGGGGCACCATCATCGCTTCGCGCAAGCTTGGCTGGAATCTGGTCGGCATGCACAACATGGGCAGCAAGGCCGGCGAAATCTTCATGCAGTCATTTGAGGAGGGCGAGGCCCAGCCGAACATTCTCTCGCCGCGCTATCGACCGCTGGCGCTTGATCACAACATCAGTTGGGCTCCGCAGAGCATCGATCTGGCCGCGAAGCACAAGAGCGATGTGCGCTTCGGCCTGCAGAACGCCATCTTCGATCAGCGCGAGGCCAAGGGCCTGCGCTCGGAAATTATGTCGGCGCAGTGGGGCGATCTGATGAACACCATGCAACCGGTGAAAGAACTTCTGGATCGCGGCGTGCAGGTTCACCTCGAAGGCGGCGATCCGTTTTCGCGCCAGCCGCTGCGGGTAATTCAGCAGTACGTAACGCGCAAGGACAGCCAGGGCCGCGTCTGGGGCGCCAAGCAAGCCGTTGATCGCAAGACCGCGCTGCTGATGTCCACGCGCTGGGCCGCCCACTTTATTGATGAGACCGACGTAGGCTCCATCGAGCCGGGCAAGCTCGCCGACCTGGTGGTGCTGGGCGGCAAGATTGTTTACGAACGCCAGCCGGCGAAATAGATGATGCAACTTCCAACCGGCGTGGCAGCGCGGCGCAGAACGAATCGGGACATGGCTGCGGGCAAGGCTGCGGCGCTGGCGGCGTTGTTCTTGTTGTCGGTGCCAACTGACGTGGTGCATCTGCGCGCCGAAGACGCGCCCCTGCTGGTCTCCATTGGCAGCGATACGGGTATGGCGGGCGGCACGCTGGTTTTGCCGCTGACGCTGGAAGGCGCAAGCGCCGCAGCCATTCGCGGCCTCCTCTCCAGGTCGCTCAGGTTTTTGTATTCTCGGTAAACGCGGGGCGAGAGTACAGGAATTTCAATGTCGAGGGCTTCCATGTCTTTCTTGCTGTTGTCCTGTTCAACCTCCACTACCAGCGGAGTCTTCGCTGCCGACTTCGCCTTCCGTTCCCCTACGGCCATATTATCAAAGTGAGTGGAGCTCTTCTGTAATTCGGCCGCGGCGATCCCTAAGTGGCAAAGCGCAGGTGGCAGGAGGCCAGGCCCTCTACGCCGCGGCAGCAGCATAGGGTAGGTCATCACCCGTTGAGCTTCGAGAGCTATCTGGTTTTCGGCTTGATGTCCCGCATATCCCAAACAAATCCCAGCTGGTCCAAGCGCTGGCGACGTTCTGCCGAAATGCTGTCAGACGTTGCTCTCTGAGTGCTAACCCACGAGCCCAGCCGGTAGCCATCGTTGGTCTTGAAGTTTCTGAGCACGCGGCAATGGCCCTCCCGCTGCTGGAACACTTGCAGATGCGCGAATCCTTCTTCCCACTGCTGCGCAAAGGGATCCCAAACAAATCCCAGCTGGGCCAAGCGCTGGCGACGTTCTGCCGACATGCTGTCAGACAGTGCTCTCTGATGGCTAACCCACGTGCCAAGCTTGTAGCCATCGTTGGTCTTGAAGCTCTGGGGTACGAAGCAATGGCCCTCCCGCTGCTGGAACACTTGCAGATGCGCGAATCCTTCTTCCCACTGCTGCGCAAGGGG
>SHUM01000005.1 GCA_009691245.1 Acidobacteriota bacterium
GACCGTGAGGGAGCGGGGGTTGGGTTTGGCGGGCCCGGCGGTGAAAATCAAACCCAACCCCCACTCCCTCACGGTCGCGGCTCCGTAAAACACGCGGCTCTGTTGGAAACCTCGAGTACAGGAAACCCTTAATGTCCACGCGCCCGACCTGGGCTGATATCTCCATTCCGCAATTGCTGGAGAATTTCCGGATCATCCGCGACCATGTGGGACGCGAGCGCGCCGTGATGGCTATTGTGAAGGCCGACGCGTATGGGCACGGGCTGCCTGAAATTTCGCTCGCCTTGGGCCGCGCCGGCGTGGACTGGTTCGGCGTTACCTCAGCCGACGAAGGCGCGCAATTGCGCCACCTGGGGCTTACTCAGCCAATCCTGCTGCTGACCGGTTTCTGGACCGGTGAGCAGAGCGCCATCACCGACTACGACCTTATTCCGGCCATCTACACCGAAGATCAGCTCGAAACCATCGAGGCCTGGGGCGCGCGGACTCAGAAGAAAATCAGTTTCCATTTGAAGGTCAACACCGGCTTGGGCATGCTGGGTCTGCACTGGCAGGAGGTGGAGCCATTCCTCGACCGCTACCGGCGCATGTTGCATGTGGAATTGGATGGATTGTTCGAGCAATTCGCCGCCGCCGAGGACTTCACGACGCGCATGACCGAGGAGCAGATGCAGCGGTTTGCCTCCGTGGAGAAGGCGCTGGCGCGCGCGGGCATCACTCCGCGCTTCTGCCATCAGGCCAACAGTTCGGCCATCGTCAGCCGGCCCGAGTCGTGGGGCAATCTGGTCCGGCCGGGGCTGCTGCTTTACGGCTATCACGCGCCCGTGAAGCTGCCGCCAGCCGCGCCGGAGCAAGTCGTGCCGGAAAACATTTGCCAGTCGCTGCCGGTGAAAGAAATTATGACCTTCCAAACCAAGGTCATCGCGGTGAAGGAGCGTCCGGCGGGAACTCCGTTGGGTTACGAGGGAAGCTATGTTACGCCGCGCTTCTCGCGTATCGCCACGCTGCCAGCGGGCTATGCGGACGGCATGAACCGGCGCTTGTCGGGTCGGGGCAAGGTTTTGATCGGCGGCCAGTTTGCTCCCATCGTGGGCAACATCAGCATGGATTTGACGCTGGTGGACGTAACCGAAATTCCCCATCTGAATGTCGGCGATGACGCCATTCTCATTGGGCGGCAGGGCGACAAAATGCTGACCGCTATCGACCATGCTCGCGATGCCGGAACGATTCCTTACGAGATTCTCTGCGGCATCGGTCACCGTGTGCCGCGGCGGTATCAATCTTCCTAAGTTCGGCTGCATAGTCTTGGCTTCCTAAGCCGGGTCGCCCGCTTCACCCGAGCACGTGCTGAACTATGGGTTTGCAGGCGGGGTTTCCACGCAGGGTTTTCGCGCAAGAAAAATCCAGCGGTTACGGGTGCGCGAGGCGAAGGTTTGTATGTTACACTCTGCCCGGGGATACTTCCCGTGCTGGGCTGACGGATGGAGTTGATGTGCAATTATAAGACTAAGAACGAAGTTTCCGATGAGCGCAGGTGAGACTGAAAGACTAATGCACGCGTCCTGCTGACTGATCTAGCCCATCCTACGTGGCGGCAACGGCGAATTCCCCGGTAGTTAAAGTGAAAGGGGGATACGTCTGTGCTCGACTGGTTGATCATCCGCACCATATTCATCTCAATTCTTGCCGTTTCGTCTTATTATCTACAACCATTTAATCTGTCTCAGTCGATGGCGGGACTGACTGGCTCCCTCCTGGGCGCATCGGTCCTGGTCTTTGAGATGCGGCTAAACCAGGTCAGCCTGAAACGGCTGATCGGCGCGGCGGCCGGGTCGATCATGGGCATCATCGGGGCCTACATGATGGACCTGGTGCTAAATCTTTCCACCATCCCACGCAACACGCTTTCTTTCCTGCAGATCGCCACACTGCTGCTCATGACCTACATCGGCCTGGTGGTGGGCGCGGCCAAGGGCGATATGCTGAACCTGTCCGCGCTGGGCGGCCTGTTTGGCTCGGAGAAGCAGGACAAAAAGTCCTACAAGATTCTCGACACCAGCGTCATCATCGACGGACGCATCGCGGATATCTGCGAGTCCGGGTTCATGGATGGCGTGCTGGTCATTCCCAAATTTGTCTTGCGCGAGTTGCAGCAGGTAGCCGATTCCTCCGACAGCATGAAACGCAATCGCGGCCGGCGCGGCTTGGATATTTTGCAAAAAATGCAGAAGATGGCCCACCTGAACTTACAGCTCGTGGACGATGATTTCCCCACCGTGCGTGAAGTGGACCTGAAGCTGATCGAGTTGGCCAAGGTTTATGAGGGCAAGATTGTCACCAACGATTTCAACCTGAATAAGGTCGCGCAGTTGCAAGGCGTGGCCGTGCTGAATATCAACGAGCTGGCTAACACGCTGAAGCCCATCGTATTGCCCGGCGAGATCATGCATGTCTTCATCCTGAAGGAAGGCAAGATGTACAACCAGGGTGTGGCCTATCTCGACGATGGAACCATGGTGGTGGTGGACAACGCGCGCAAGATGATCTCCAAGACCATCGATATTTCCGTAACTAGCGTGATGCAGACCACCGCAGGCAAAATGATCTTCGGCAAATTCGACGATCTCCCTCCTCAACATCGGGACGCCCCGCCCGCCAAGCCGGAGCGAATGGACCGCCCGGAACAGGCCGTTAATCAGTAGAAATTACAGAGCCGCGATCGTCAGGGAGCGGGGGTTGCTCTCCCCCATGTCTCCTCAATGTCTCCTCAATGAAACCAACCACCGCTCCCTGACGGTCGCGGCTCTGTTCTAATTTGTGTTGGTCATTTGCCGCGCGAGTTCCCGTATGCGGCGCAAGTCCAGCTTCCCGCTGCCCAGATAGGGAATGGCTTCCACGCGGTAGTACGCTCGCTTATCCGGCTTCCAGAGATTGGGCAGGGCGGGCGCGTCGGCAAGCCGCGCGACGCACTGAGTGATCTGCTCATCATTCAGCGTGTGCAACACCACCAGTCGTTCGCCTTTTTTCTCATCCGGAAGGCTGGCTACGGCGAAGACCTGCTCGGTGATCCCAGCGAGAGCCTGCAGAGTTTCTTCGATCTTTATGTGGGGCACCATTTCGCCGCCAATCTTGCTGAAGCGGCTCAATCGGTCGGTGATCTCGATGAAGCCTTCTTCATCGACGAAGGCCATGTCGCCGGTGGAGTACCAGCCGTCGCGCAACACCTCCGCTGTCTTCTCGGGCATTCCCAGATAACCAGTCATTACGTTCGGACCGCGCACCAGCAGCAGTCCCGGCTGGCCCATGGAGACCGGCGCTCCTGTTTCTGGATCGACAATGCGCACGGCCATGCCCGGCACCGGCTGGCCGATCTTGCCGCGCCGCGCGCCCACCTGCCGCATCCCCGGTGCGCGGATGTCGCCCGTGTTGGCCGCCACCAACGGAGCGCACTCGGTGCAGCCGTAGCCTTCCAGCGGGCGCAGGCCGAAGCGCTCTTCAAAGGCTTCCACCACGCGCTGCGGCAGCTTCTCCGCGCCGGTGATGACGACGCGCAGGCTGCCGAACTCCTCCGGCTCGCAACGCCGGATATAGTTCTGCAGAAAGGTTGGAGTACTCATTAGAATCGTGACGGCGTACTTGCGCACCAATTCGCCGATGGCCTTGGCTTCGGTGGGATTGGGATGGAAGACGACTCCGATGCGGACTGCCGGGGGCAGCCACAGGCAGGCCAGGAAGCCGAAGGAGTGGAAGAATGGCAGCACGCCCAGGATGCGGTCGGCAGGAAGGAAGTGAATGATCTGACTGGCCTGCTCGAGGTTGGCCGCCAGGTTGAATTGCGTCAACACCACGCCCTTGGGCACGCCCGTGCTGCCGCTCGAGAAGATCACCGTCGCAATGTCATCAAGAGCAGCCGGTCGCCTGCTGCCGAGGGCGCGCTCGATTATCCGCGCGGGCGTGAACGCCAGCAGCAGGGCAAAAAGTTTTTCCGTGATTCGCGGATTCTGCGCCAGGTCTTCCAGAAATATCGTTTTGCCGGGAACCTGCATGGGAACTTTTTCGAGGAACAGGCGCGAGGTAATTACCGTTTTCAGATTGCACTGCCGCGCGCAGTCGGCCACGATCTCGTTCGAGGCGGTGTAGTTCAGATTCACCGGCACCTTCCCCGCAATCAAGGCGGCATAGTTCACCAGCGCGCCGCCCACCGAGGGTGGCAGCAGAATTCCCACCTTTTCCTGACCAACCCAGACTTTCTTCAATCGTCGTCCGAGGAAGATGGTTTTCAGCAGCGTGGCGAACCAGGAAAGTTTTGGTACTCGCGCATCGGCCATGGCGAAGCGGAACGGATGCCGCCGCGCTGTCGAGAGAAAACATCGGTGCAGCGGCTGGAGCCATTCGCGGTGATGCTGGAAGGCATCGGGATGCAGCTCCTGCACGCGGACGCGCACTTCGGCGGGAGTCGCGGTGGCTGCCATGGGCTGGCCGTAACTGACAATCACCGGGTAGGGAATGCGGCGGGGCGGCTTCCACACGAACCGCCCGCGCTCGTAACTGAAGATGCTGCCCCAGAGATTATCGAGATGCACCGGGATGATCGGCGCATCGAGTGTTCCCTCCGGCCCACGCATAATGCGTTCGAAGCCGCGGCGAAAGGGCAGCAGATTTCCGGTGCGCGTAATCTGGCCCTCGGCGAAGATGCAGGCCACGCCGCCTCCGGCTACCACATCGTGCGCCTCGCGCAGGGAGTGCAGCAGGTCGCGCGCCGAGGAATGCGAGGACACGGGAATCACTTCGAGCAGCTTGACGAAGGGCTTCAGCCAGGGCTTGTCGTACCACTCGCGGTCCATCAGGAATCGAATCGTCCGGTCGCTGGAGGCCTGCACCAGAATGGCATCAATCATCGAGAGATGATTGGAGACCAGCAACGCGCCGCCATTTTCCGGAATGTTGTCGCGCCCCAGCACGCGAATGCGGTAGATGGTTACGGTCAGCAGCCACAGCAGAAATCGTAGTAGCGCGGCTGGCAGCAGGATGAGCGCGTAGACGGCTCCGGCCAGTGTAAGGACGCCACCGAATAGAAATACGGTGGACGGAGCGAACCCCGCCACGGACGATAGCAGGTAGTCCACACCCGCGGCGAGAAACGCCCCGGCCCAGGAAAGCCAGTTGGCGGCGGCGATGACGCCTCCCCGCTGGGATGCTTCAGGCCGGTACTGGATCAGCGCGCCGATGGGCACGATGAAGAACCCTCCGGCGAATCCCAGTCCCACCAGCGCGGCGGCAACTTGAAAAAACGTAAGGTCGGATTGCGATAATGTCGCTGACATCACCACCAAGCCGACGGCGCCGAGCGGGACCAGTCCGAGCTCGATCTTGTTGCCGGAGAGATATCCAGCCGCCAATGCTCCCACGCCAATGCCCACGGCCACTGCGGCCTGTAGATAGCCGTTCTGCGTGTCCCCCAGCTCCAGAACATCCTTGCCATAGCGCAGGATGTTGGCCTGCAGCAGCGTGGCCAGAAACAGGAAGTATCCGTTGCCCAGAACAGCGAGCGCCAGCGTGCGGTCGCTACGAATCGTCCGGAGCTGGACCATAAGCTCCGAAACCTGATTCAGACGAAACTGCCGCGATGGGTTTTCGACCGGCGTGCGGCGAATGCCGAACATGACCAGGAAGCCAAGAAACGCTGTTCCCACAAGGATGGCCGCGCCCCAGTGCGTGCGGCCCTGATACGCTTCGGAGAGCGCGCCACCGGCAACCGTTCCCACGATGCCGGAGATGTAGGTGGCGAACTGAAGAAGGCCGTTGCCCCAGGACATTTTCTTTTCAGGCAGCAGCTCGGGCAGCAGGCCCCACTTGGATGGCCCGAACAGGGCGGACTGCGCGCTGATGAGAAACACCACCGTCAGCAGCAGCGGCACGCTGCCCAGCGCCAGCGCCAGTACGCCCAGCGACATGGAGAACAGCTCAACGGCTTTTAGCGCGATCGAGACATCGCGCTTGCTGTAGCGGTCGGCGAGATAGCCGCCCATCATGGAAAACAGGATGAACGGAAGCGCGAACAGCGCGAGGGTCAGGGAGACCAGTGAGTTGCGATCCGCCTGCGAGAGTCCCAGCCCCAGCACGAAAAAAGTTACCAGCGTGCGGAATGAGAGATCGTTGAATGCTTCCTGAAACGAAGCCGCGAACAGACTCCAGAATCCGCGCCTCTGGTAAACGATGGGATCACCGGTCGGCACGTTGGAGGTGGAAGTTGTCATGTAATTCAGCTTTTGCGGTTGCCTGACTACCTTAAGAACCAGAGTATATCAGCGCTCCAGAAGAGCAACAAACTCAAGCCGATCCAGCCGTTGGTGGTGAAGAACGCGGCGTCCAACTTTGAAAGATCGTCCGGCTTCACCAGGCTGTGCTCATAGACGAGCAGCGCGCCAACCACGCCGAGTCCCAGAAAACTGAGCCAGCGCAGTTGTGAAATCCAGGCCAGCCAGATCAGCAACGCCAGCATCACAATGTGAAACAAGATGGCGACATGAAGCGAGCGCGCAATCCCCCAGCGTTGCGGAATACTGTGCAGCCCCGTGCGCCGATCGAAGTCGATATCCTGGCAGGCGTAGAGTACGTCGAAGCCGGCCGTCCACAGCGTTACCGCTCCGGTCAGCAGAAGGATCTCGCCGTTCAGCGTGCCGCGCACGGCGATCCAGGCGGCGGCGGGCGCGATGCCCAGGCAGAACCCGAGTACGAGATGCGAAAGGAAGGTGATGCGCTTGGTGTAGGAGTATGCGAATAATATGACCAGCGCCAAAGGCGAAAGTAACAATGCCAATGGATTCAGTTGCGCCGCGGCGAAGACCAGGACCGCGGAAGAAATCACAGCGAATCCTGCGACGTACGCTACGCTCAATTGTCCGGCGGGCAGAGCGCGGCCGGCGGTGCGTGGATTGGCGGCGTCAATGCGGCGGTCCACGAGGCGGTTGAAACTCATCGCCGCCGAGCGCGCGCCGATCATGGCGACGATAATCCATAAAAGTTGATGGCCCGTAGGCCAGCCGCGCGCGGCAAGCAGTCCGCCAATCAACGCAAAGGGCAGCGCGAAGACGGAGTGCTCCACCTTGATCATCTCCAGCGTGACGCGAAGATTGCGCCAACCGGACAGGGGCCGGACCGAAGCGGAGTCTGGTGGTCTGGATTGCATAGTCATCGTATAGTCTGGGCCATCCCGCCGGGCGCGGCCCGTGTACAATTAACGCTGGCGCTTGGCAACGCTGGCGCTTGGCCTACGCGGCGGAACTTTATTATACGGTATCGGGGCAATTCAGATGACGGAACGGCAGATTCTCAAACTGCTCGAGGATGTGCGCAGCGGCAAGCTCACACCTCTGCGCGCCGCCGCCAAACTAAAGCATCTGCCGTTCGAGGACCTGGACTTCGCCAAAATCGATCATCATCGCATGTTGCGACAAGGCATGACCGAGACCGTCTACGGAGCGGGGAAGACGCCGGAACAGATCGAGCGGATTGTGCGGCAAATGATGAAGCGTTCGCCGAACGTGCTGGTAACGCGTGCCAGCGCGGCGGCGGCCGCACGCTTGAAACGGTTGACGAAGCACGCCGTTTTTCACGCGCTCTCCGGCTGCATCGCCATTCATCGCGATCACGAGGTGCACGGCAAGGGAAAGATTCTGGTGGCCTCGGCGGGATCGTCGGATATTCCTGTGGCGGAAGAGGCGATCATCACGGCGGAACTGCTGGGCAATGAAGTCGCCCATATTTACGACGTGGGCGTGGCGGGGATTCACCGGCTGCTGCATCACCACGCACAGCTCGTGGAGGCCCGCGTGATCATCTGCGCTGCCGGGATGGAGGGCGCGCTGCCCAGCGTGGTCGCCGGACTGGTGGCCGTCCCGGTAATCGCCGTGCCCACCAGCATTGGTTACGGCGCCAGCTTCGGCGGCGTTGCCGCGCTGCTCGGTATGCTGAATAGCTGCTCGAGCAACGTGGCCGTAGTCAACATTGACAACGGCTTCGGCGCTGGCTGTCTGGCCGCGCTCATCAATCGTTTATAACAGGCGTGTATAGCGGGCGATTGTAAACTGACGATTGGAAACCGGCGGTTGTAAACTGGTGTCATCAGTGGGAGGTATGCATGGCGTCGAGTGCAAAAGCTGCTTGTGAACAATATGTTGTAGACCGCATGGGCAAAAAGAAGGGAGTGATTCTGTCGCTGGCGAAATATGAGCAGTTGCTGGAGGATATCCACGACTTGGCTGTTGTCGCCGAACGCCGCGATGAAAGGCCCATCAACCTGAAAGAGATGAGACGCCGACTCAAGCAAAATGGACCTGTATAGCGTTGTCCTCAAGCCTACGGTTGAAAAAGATCTGCGTCGGCTGCCCGGCCCGATCACCCTCCGCGTTATGGAACGCATCCAAGGCTTGGCGAGCGAGCCGTTCCCGCCTGGCAGCATAAAACTTTCCGGCACAGAGAAACTTTGTCGACTACGAGTAGGTGATTACCGGATCATCTATGAAGTAGATAGAGCCGCCCGCGTCGTTACAGTGGACTAAGTCCGGCATCGGCGGGATGCTTATCGAAAGTTGCCGCATTGAATGTAGCGAGCACACACCGGCAGAACTGTATTTAGTTATTGATGAGCCGCCGGGGCGGGCGTTTCCGTGTAGCTGGTGGCCATGGAACGGAACGCAGGCAGATACTGTTCCCACTTTTCCGGTGAGACGAATCCTTCGATCACCATGTCATTCTTTGCCGTGCGTATGACCATAAGGTAGATGCGTACCGGGACTTGCTGCGATGCTTCCTTGGCTTCCGCGGTGATTTCGTAAGCGTTGAATTCGCCAACCTTAGTGGCCCTTTCCATCAAGTTCGTGACTTCAGTGAACTGCGAGTTGGCGGTGAGTTCCGCCTTGGCGAAGGTCTCAATCGGCGCTACCACGGTGGCATCGGAGGGAAAAACCAATACGATCGGTTCGTCGGGCGTGAGCGCCTCTTCGGCTTCCTTGCGCACCAGCAGCACGCCGCCGGGGCGTCGTCCGCGAATCTCGAAGGCATCGTCAAAATTCAGTTTAAAGCTCAGTCCGGAGAACGGATCAATCGTCCTGGTGGGGTCCCATTTGATGCCCAACATGCTGGCGCGCAGCGAGGATGCCAGCTCGGCTTCGGCCTTCTCCGGCACCGTTGCCGCGATCATCACCGTGGATGAACCTTGACCAAACAGCAGCAGCCAGTTATGAAACACCGTCCCCTCGTCGGTGCGCGCGATGACCATGAGCGTGCCCTCCACGCCGTTCACCTGCACCTGCTCGGACTTCACCATGCGCATGGAACGGTCAGTTCCGACTCCCTGCGTGAAACTATCCATCACTTCAGTGAATGGCCCGGGCACTTCCGTAATCACGATGGAGGCTCCGCGGTCGGCTCGGGTAACGCCGGGGAAGCCGGGCACGAGCGAGAAACCTTCCGGCACCACCATGCTGACGCGGGTGAGCGGAATGTCGGCATATACGCCGCCTGAGGCGGCAGCTGGCGCAGCCTCCTGCGCCACGGCCAGGCTTTGCATCGCCATCCACAACGCGATGGCCATCCCCCCGATCAGTTGCTTGCTCATTCTAATTCTCCTCTCCCGCACCAGTCGCGCTGGCTATTGGGTTCTTAAACTTTTTTCTCTCGCTAGGGCTCATTTGCAAACACGCGTTTGAAGATGGCATCGACGTTGCGCAACTGTCGCTGTACGGAAAAAGCCTTGTCGATCTCGGCTGAGCTAAGAGTGCGCGCGATGTCCTCATCGGCACCGACCAGCGCGCGAAAATCCTCGCCGTTCTGCCAGGCGCGCATGGCGGTGCGCTGCACCCACAGATAAGCCTGCTCACGCAAGGCACCCTTGGTGGTCAGATCGAGCAGCAATTGGCCGGAGAAGACCAGTCCACGGGTCATCTCCAGGTTCTTTATCATGCGCTCGGGATAGACCAATAACTGATCCAGTACGCGCGTGGTGCGATCCAGCAGGTAGTCGGTGAGGATGGTGCTGTCGGGCAGGATGACGCGCTCGACGGACGAGTGGGAGATGTCGCGCTCGTGCCACAGCGCCACATTCTCGAGCGCTGCCTGCGCGTTGCCGCGGACCACGCGCGCCAGTCCGCAGATCTGCTCGCAGGTTACCGGATTGCGCTTATGCGGCATCGCCGAAGAACCCTTTTGCCCGCTGCCGAAAAACTCTTCCGCCTCGCGCACTTCGGTGCGTTGCAGGCCGCGAATCTCCAGCGCGATCTTGTCGAGCGTAGCGGTAATCAAGGCCAGCGTGGAAACGTAATGCGCGTGGCGGTCGCGCTGAATCACCTGACTCGATATCGCCGCGGGCGCGAGTCCCAGCCGCGCGCAAATCTTATCTTCCACCTCGGGGCCAACGTGCGCGAATGTACCCACCGCGCCGGAAATTTTCCCCACGGCCATCTGTGCGGAGGCGTCTTCCATGCGCGCGATATTGCGCTGCGTCTCGGAATACCAGTTGGCGAATTTTAATCCAAAGGTGATGGGCTCGGCGTGTACGCCGTGCGTGCGGCCAATCATGACCGTGTGCTGAAACTCCAGCGCGCGGCGCTTGAGCACGTCGCTCAGTTTGCGCAAGCCCTCCATGATGATCGCCGAGGCCTCGCGCAGCAGCAGGTTCTGCGCCGTATCCACCACGTCGTTCGAGGTCAGGCCATAGTGCAGGTAGCGCGACTCCGGGCCAAGATTTTCCGACACGGCGGTGGTGAAGGCGATGACGTCATGCTTCACCTCGGCCTCAATCTCGTTGATGCGGCGCACGTCGAAGCGCGCCTTCTCGCGGATGGCGCGGGCGGCCTCGGCGGGAATCTCGCCCTGCTCGGCAAGCACCTCGGCGGCGGCGGTCTCCACCTCCAGCCACTTGCGAAACTTGTTTTCCTCGCTCCAGACAGCGCCCATTGCCGGGCGCGTATAACGGGCTATCAAAGCATCACCTCTAAAAAGAATTGCTCTTCTTCAAAACTCAAATAATTCGCTGGCTTCGTCCTGCTGGCTGATTACCACGCGGGTCTGCGGGCGGCTGCGCGATTCCAGCGCGGCGGTGGCTTCCACTTGCGCGATCTGCGGATGATTATTCTGCTCGCTCAAATGCGCCAGGATGATCGTCTGCGCCTGACCGTCAAACTCGTCGCGCAGAAATTCCCCGAGCGCCGTATTCGACAGATGCCCCGTCCGTCCCATCACCCGTTGCTTCAGATGCCACGGATACGGCCCGCTGCGCAGCATCTCCAGATCATGATTCGACTCCAGGATCATGGCCGCGCAGCCGCGCAGGTAGTGCTTCACATTCTCCGGCAAATATCCCAAATCCGTCGCCAGCGCCACGCGAACCCCCGCCGCCGTGAAGCGATACGCCACCGGATCGACCGCGTCGTGCGGGATGGTGAACGGCTCAATGGTCAGATCGGCGATCTGAAATTCCTGGCCCGGCGCGATGGTCTCCACCACGGGCAATGCAATCTGGGGCGACAGCGCCGCGCGCGTCGCAGCCGTTATATATACCGGAATGCGGTACTTCTTGGCGAGCCGGCCCAGACCCCCGACATGGTCCGAGTGCTCGTGCGTAATCAAAATCGCCGACAGCGATTCCAGCCGCTCGCCGATGCCCGCCAACCGTCGCTCGGTCTCCCGGCCACTGAAGCCGGCGTCCACCAGAATCTTGGCTTGCTCCGTGGCCAGGAACGTGCAGTTTCCGCCGCTGCCGCTGCCCAGCACCGCAAAACGAATACTGATGGCGTCCTCCCGCTGCGCCGCGCGCAGATTTCTAATTGCTCGCTTGAATTGGGCCGTGCGCCCTTAGTTTATCACTAGTCCCAAACAGGTGTCCGCTTGCCCAGTGGAAAAAACCGTTAGAATGGTAATTTGCCGCCCGACGATTGGCTTCCTTCAGTTCCTTATATTGCGGAGAGAGAATGCGCGCTGATAGCTGCTGGTCGCCACGGGTAGAATGATTCGTTCATGAAAACTACGAAGGTCGCATCCAACTCGACTTCGCTTAACGTGCACCTCTACGGCGTGATACTTGCCGGCGGTCGAGGCACGCGCTTCTGGCCGCGCAGCCGCGCCGCGCATCCCAAACAGTTGATGAATTTTATCGGCGGAACGAGCCTGTTGCAGCAGACTGTTGCGCGATTGGCTCCGCTGATTCCCGCCGAGCGCATCTGGGTCTTCACCAACGAACTGCTGCTCAAGCAGGTCCGCAAGCAGTTGCCCGGCGTGCCGCCCGAGCAGATCATCGCCGAACCGGTCCAGCGCAACACAGGGCCGTGCGCGGGTCTGGCCGCCGAACTGATCCTGCGGCGTGATCCCGATGCGGTGCTCGGCATGTTTCCCTCCGATCAGACGATTGCAGACGAGCACGCATTTCTGAAAGTAGTCCGGCTGGCCGTGGCGCAGGCGGCGCGCCATAAGATTGTCGTGCTGGGGATTGCTCCGCGCTGGCCCGAGACGGGCTACGGCTACATGGAGTTTTCCAGGCGCCCGGCTCGCCGCAATTCGCAGGCGCTGCCCGTGTTGCGTTTCCGCGAGAAGCCCAAGTTGAGCGTGGCCCAGCGCTATCTGAAGGCCGGACGCTTTTTCTGGAACAGTGGAATGTTTTTTTGGCGAGCATCGTTGCTTCGTGAACAATTGCAACAGCACCTTCCCGCCACCGCATCCGTGCTGAATCAGATCGCTGAACGCATGGCGGCATCCTCCGTGGGCCGCGGCCAGCGCGTGTTGAGGGAGCTGTATCCGGACTGCGAGAATATCTCGGTGGACTTCGCGGTGCTTGAAAAAGCGCGCGGCATTGTGGGCATCCCGTGCGAGGTGGGCTGGAGCGATGTAGGCAGTTGGAACGCGGTCTACGACCTGCTCCAGAAAGATTCACGGGCCAATGTTTTGCGCAGCGAATCCTTGCTGATCGATTCCAGCGGCCTGCTGGTGGATGTGCCCGGAAAATTATTCGCGGCCATCGGGATTGCTGATCTGATCGTGGTTGAAACCGGTGGCGCCCTGTTGGTGGCTCGGCGCGATCGCGCGCAGGACGTTTCACGATTAGTGAAGCAGCTTGAATTGGCGCGGAGGAACGAGTTGCTGTGACCTCTCCAACCTGTCCCATTAAATTCGGCACCGACGGCTGGCGCGCGCTGATCGCCGAGGATTACACGTTCGATAACGTCCGCTGGGCCGCGCGCGGCGTGGCCCAATATCTGATCGACACGGGAGATGCGGATAAGGGCGTGGCCATTGGTTATGACTGCCGCTTCATGAGCGAGCGCTTTGCGCGCGCCGCCGCCGAAACCATCGCCGCCGCGGGCATTCCCGCGCATCTCGGATCGAGTTACGCTCCCACTCCGGCGGTGGCCTGCGCCATCCGCCAGCATCAGCTCGCCGGAGGCATCGTCATCACCGCCAGCCACAATCCCTGGGCCTGGAACGGATTCAAGTTCAAGGCCAGCTACGGCGGTTCAGCGGGCCCGGAGATCATCAAAAAAGTTGAAGCCGTTTTGCCCCAGGTGGCCGCCGCGGATTCTTTGCGCCGCCCGCCCGCCGCTCTCGAAGAGGTCGATCTCGTTGCGCCGTACGTGGCGCATCTCGAAAAGGTAATTCATCTGGATGCCATCGCCCGGCGCGGTTTTCAGTTTGTCGTCGATCCGCTGTACGGAGCGGCGCGTGGCCATTTCCAGCAGCTATTCACGCGCTACAAAATTCGCAGCACGGAGATACATGGCGAGGCGGACCCACTCTTCGGCGGCCTGAATCCCGAGCCGATTGAGCCGCACATCGCCGCATTGCAAAAAGCGGTGGTGGAGCGGCGCGCCGATGCTGGCTTCACCACCGACGGCGACGCCGACCGCATCGGCGCGGTGGATCGCGACGGACGGTTCATCGACTCACACCGGATTTTTTCCATCCTGCTGCAATATCTGGTGGAGGTGCGCGGACTGAAGGGCGCGGTGATCAAGACGTTTTCCACCACCAAGCTGGTGGATCAACTGGCGAAGAAACACGCGTTGGAGCTCATCGAGACGCCCATCGGCTTCAAACATATCTGCGACCACATGCTGGCGCGCGAGGTGATCATCGGCGGTGAAGAGAGCGGCGGCATCGGCGTTCCCTCGCTCGGCGGGCCGGAGCGCGACGGCATGATGAACGGCTTGCTGCTGGCCGAGGCCATGGCTCATTATGGGAAGTCGCTTGGCGAATTGGTGGATGAGTTGCACCGCGAGTTCGGCCCGCATTACTACGGACGCGTCGATCTCCATCTGAAAGCAGGCCAGAAGGAACGCGCCATCGAGCAGGCCTCGGCGGATGGTTTAACGACGTTCGCTGGCATCGGCGTGGAGAAGCGCGAGATGCTGGATGGCGTGAAGCTGTATTTCGATGCCGGGCGCGGCTGGCTGTTGGTTCGCCCGTCAGGCACCGAGCCGTTGCTGCGCGTTTACTGCGAGGCCCGTTCCGAAAATCTGGTGCATGACGCGCTGGCCGCCACCGAGAAGCTGATTCGCGCTCTGTGAGCGCGGTTTTAGGTTCACCGTATTCGCACGGGTCAGCAAGCGGACCCGTGCGAAGTCACGAGTTAGCAATCGACGACTGAGGTCTTATGGATCGTTTTCGAATTCAAGGCGGAACGCCGCTGCGAGGAACGGTGCGCACCAGTGGCGCAAAGAATGCCGCTCTGCCGTGTCTCGCCGCGAGCCTGCTGACCGATGAGCCGGTCATACTCCGCAACCTTCCTTCTGTCCGTGATATCCGCACCACCTGCGGCTTGCTGAAATCGCTGGGCGTGGAGATCGCGGAAGACGAGCAAAGCTGGGCCTGGCCGCCGACCTCGGCGCGGCAACTCAAGATTCACGCCGCGCAGTTGCCCTCTGTCGAAGTTCCCTGGGAACAGGTACGCACCATGCGCGCCTCCACGCTGATTCTTGGCCCACTCGTTGCCCGCTGCGGCGAGGCCCGCGTGTCGCTGCCGGGCGGCTGCGCCATCGGCGCGCGGCCGATTGATCTGCACATCAAGGGCCTCGAAAAACTGGGGGCCGAGATTACCACCGAGCACGGCATGGTCATCGCGCGCGCGCAGCGCCTGCGCGGCGGACGCATCTACTTTGACCGCATCACGGTTACCGGCACGGAAGATTTGCTGATGGCGGCCACGCTCGCCGAGGGCGAGACGATTCTCGACAACGCCGCGCGCGAGCCCGAGGTGGAAGACCTGGCCAATCTGCTCATCAAGATGGGCGCGAAGATCGAAGGCGCGGGCACCTCCACGATTCGCGTCGTGGGCGTTGAGCGGCTGCGCGGCGCGGAGCATACCATCATCCCGGATCGCATCGAGGCTGGAACGTTTCTGGCCGCTTCAGGCATCACCGGCGGCGACATTGTGGTGGAAGATTGCTGTCCCGACCACCTCACGGCGGCCATCGAGAAGTTTCGCGCGGCGGGCATGACCATTACCTCGCCCACGCCAACCAGCCTGCGCGCGACCGGGCCGGCCCCAGGAGGAATGTTGCGCGCCGCCGATATGACCACCGCCGAGCATCCCGGCTTTCCCACCGACATGCAGGCGCAGTACATGGCGCTGGCCACGCAGGCCGAAGGAATTTCAGTAATTACCGAAAATATTTTCGAGAATCGCTTCATGCACGCGCCGGAACTGGCGCGCATGGGCGCCGACATTCGCGTGGAGGGCAATCGCGCCGTGGTGCGCGGCAAGACCCCACTAAGCGGCGCGGGCATCACCGCCAGCGACCTGCGCGCCAGCGCGTCGCTGGTGCTGGCGGGCCTGGCCGCCGAAGGCGAGACCATCCTCGAGCGCGTCTACCACATCGACCGCGGCTACGAGCGCATCGAAGAAAAACTGAATAGTCTCGGCGCCCGCATCATCCGCGAACCCTCCGAGTAATTCTTGCTAAGCAACGGAATGTCGGGCGACTTCCCATCCGGGGAAGAGCAGGACGGCGGGGTGGCACTGCAATGCGCGGGCCAGGACTTTGGCGCGCTCCACACCCAGGCGCACGCGATCATTTTCGATTGCAGAAAGCGCTGCCTGGGATAAGCCGGTCAACTGGGCCAGTTCGTTTTGGCTGTAACCCTGCAACTCGCGCAGGATTCGAACGGATTCTCCTGCGGAAACCTGAATGCGCTTTTTGGCGGGCAGAAACGATTTCATGCTAATCCCTCCGGTAATCATGCGGCGTAATATGCAGCACGCGGTATAGAAGTTCTTCCGGCAAGACCTGATAGATCACCCGAAACTGCAATCCTAAACATGAAGACCGATACCCCTTCCATTGGCCTTGCAGGGCCTCGTCGTGGAAACCCTTAATCAGACGGAGTCCTATGGGCCCAGATATTTCTGCGATGTCCTTCCACTTTTCATAACGCTTCAGGATTTCTTTCGGCATCACGTCGAGCTGTTTATCCACGCGCCGGTGCTCGACGATTTGCCACATATCTTATTATATATATGTCGTATTTAAGATGTCAAGACGGCTATGGCTTACTTATAAACCTAAGTAAATTAGCGGTGGTGGCGGCGCCGATTTCTTCCGGCGTGACATTCTGCGCGGCGGCCAGGGTAGCGGCGACGAGTGATATGAATGACGGTTCGTTGCGCTTGCCGCGATGGGGGACGGGGGCGAGGAACGGCGCGTCGGTTTCGGTCAGGAGCACGTTGCGCGGGAGTTGCGCGGCGACTTCGCGGAGGTTGGCGGCCTTGGGGAAAGTGATGTTGCCGGCGAATGAGATGTAGAAGCCCATGTCCATGCCGCGCCGCGCATCCGCCAGCGTGCCGCTGAAGCAGTGCAGAATGCCGCCGAGGCCGGTGCGTTTCCAGTGTTGCTCCATCAGCATGAGGCAGTCGGACCAGGCGTCGCGGCAGTGGATGACGATGGGCAGGCGCGCGGCGGCGGCCAGCTCCATCTGCTGAATGAAAACCTTGTACTGGATGTCGCGCGGTGAGTGGTCGTGGAAGTAGTCGAGGCCGATCTCGCCGATGGCGACGATCCTGGGATGCGCGGCGAGCGCGGACATCTCAGCAAAGTGCTCGTCGCGCGCGTCCTTGGCGTCGTGGGGATGAATGCCTGTGGTGGCCCAAACGTTTTCGCGGCCTTCGGCGATGGTGAGGCCCGAGCGCAGATGCGCGGGACCGTTCGCTCCGCCCATGGCGATGATGTATTCCACTCCGGCGGCGCGGGCGCGCGCGAAGACTTCTTCGCGGTCGGCGTCGAAGTCGGGGAATTCGAGATGGCAGTGTGAGTCGACGAACATAGAAGTCAGGAGACAGGAGTTAGAAGTCAGAATGAAAACCGAAAGCAGATTCCTCGCTGCGCTCGGAATGACAACGTTACAAAAGCAGGTCCTTCGCTCCGCTCAGGATGATGACGCGACGGCGCCGTTATGTAATCAGAGCCCCGACCGCCAGGGAGTGGGCACGTTAGACGATTGTCCCTGACTGCGGGAAGTGCCCCCTCCCTGGCGGTCGGGGCTCTGATACTCAGACAAATACACAGACAAAATGCGTTAACGCAGGCGCGCGCCGTTCGGCACGTCCTTGAATACGTTGTCGGCGAAGCCCATCAGCACGGGGCGGTCCTCCTTGCCGACCGAGGCCGCCAGCAACATGCCGTTCGATTCGAGGCCGCGCATCTTGCGTGGTTGCAGGTTGGCGAGGATCACCACTTTGCGGCCGATCAGTTGCTCCGGCTCGTAGAATTCAGCGATGCCCGCGAGCACTTGCCGGACCTCGACCCCGATGTCGATCTCCAGACGCAAAAGTTTCGACGCGCCCTTGATGCGCTCGGCGACGCGCACTTCGCCGACGCGCAGATCCCATTTGACGAATTCGTCGATGGTCAATTTTTCGGCGACGAGCGGCGCGAGGAAGCTTTCCTCGGGCGAAGCAGGCTCGGGCGATGCCGGCGAACTGGCGGCAGCCAGCTTGGCGGCGGCAAGCTGTGCGGCAAACTTCTCCTGAGCCTCGGAGAGTTTCTGCAGAGTCTCCGCTTTTATCAGTCGGGGAAACACCGGCTCGACCTTGCCGATCTTCGAACCTACGTCGAGCGATGAGGCGACCAACTGGTCGAAGGTCAGCGCGGAAAGGTCGCTGCTAAGTCCGAGTTGCCGCCAAATTTTCTCCGCTGAATTAGGGATCACCGGCCAGAGCAAGCCCGTAACCAGCCGCAACGCTTCGGCGGAGGTGTACAGGATGGTGGCCAGGCGCGAAAGATCCTCGTCCGTGCCGCGCTCGGCGAGTGTCCACGGTTCCATTTCCACGAGGTACTTATTCACGGCGGCGACCAGTTCCCAGACGGCTTCGAGGCCAATGCCGAACTCCATGCGCGAAAACGTCGCCTGATAGCGCTCCGCCACTTGAACACCCAAATCAGATATGCGGCGATCGCCGGCGGTCCGCTGCTGCACGGCCGAGGCATAGGGAATCTCGCCATGGAAATAGCGCGTGATCATGGCCAGCACGCGGCTGGAGAGATTGCCGAGATCGTTCGCCAGATCGGAGTTGTAGCGGCTGACGAGCGAGTCGAACGAAAAGTTTCCATCATTGCCGAACGGCACTTCGCGCAACAGGAAGTAGCGCAGCGGATCGATGCCCAGCACATCGACGATGGGCTCGGCGCGGACCACGTTGCCGCGCGACTTGCTCATCTTGCTTTCTTCAAACAGCAGCCAGCCGTGGGCGAACACGCCGCCGGGCAGCGGCAGTCCCGCGGCCATCAGGAAGGCGGGCCAGTAGACGGTGTGGAAGCGCAGAATCTCCTTGCCGACCAGATGCACATCCGCAGGCCACAGTTTTTCAAATTGCTTGCCGGCGGCGCCATCCTGGCCATAGCCGATGCCACTCATGTAGCCGGTCAGCGCGTCCAGCCAAACGTAAAAAACATGTTCAGCAGAGCCACTGGCTTCACCAGCCGCTTTCGGCACGGGGATGCCCCACTTGATGGTGGAGCGGCTGATGGAGAGATCGCGCAGTCCGGACTTCACGAATGAAGTTACCTCGTTGCGGCGCGTCTCGGGCCGGATGAAATCGGGATTGGTTTCGTAATGCGCCAGCAGCGCGTTCTGATAGGCGGAGAGGCGGAAGAAATAATTCTCCTCCTCGGTCCACTCACACGGACGGTCATGATCCGGGCAGATGTTGCCGGGCTGGCGCAACTCCGTTTCGTCCTTGAAAACTTCGCAGGGCTGGCAATACCATCCGCCGTATTTTCCCCGGTAGATGGCCGATTGCCCGTCGGGGGTTTTTCCTTGCAGCAGGCGGGCCCACAGCGCCAGCACGCTTTGTTTGTGGCGGTCTTCGGTGGTGCGGATAAACGTGTCGTGCCCGATGCCCAGCTTTTCCCAAAGCGCGCGGAACACGGCGTTATTCTCATCGCAATGCTGCTGTGGAGGAATGCCGCGGTCGCGCGCGATACGCTCGATGTTCTGGCCATGCTCGTCGGTGCCGGTGAGCAGGAACGCGTCAATGCCCTGCATGCGCTTGAAGCGCCGGATGGTGTCGGCGACCAGAGTGCTGTAGGCGTGGCCCAGATGGGGCGCGGCATTGACGTAGTAGAGCGGTGTGGTCAGGTAGAACTTTGCCATGCGTGTAAATGTCCTGTTCTGCAACGGGGTGGTCAGGACCATCTTAAGCTGTCCGGCGGGAAGGGTTCAAGACTGCGTCTTGAGAAACGCGGCGCTGGCTTCCTGCATGACCGACTGCAGGGCCACTCCGCGCTCGGCGGCGATGCGGCGGCAATCATCAAACTCCGGGGCGAAATTCACCACCTTGCCGTTTTGCCGAGCCACTTTAATCGGGATCGGTCCGTAGCGGGTAGCGACTTCAATCATCTCGCGCCCCAGCGCACGGCGCAGCACTTCGCTGCTGCGCACGCCGAGAGTGGTGGTCTCCTGGAAGACGATCTCCGTGATCGCATCGGCCTGCTCAGGACGGCACAGCACGCTGAGCAAAACGCCCGGACGATTCTTCTTCATCTGCACGGCGGAGAAATAGACATCCAGCGCACCGGCGGCGAAGGCGCGCTCCGCGACATAATCGAAGAGCTGAGGATTCATATCGTCGAGATTGGCTTCAAGCACCAGCAGGCGTTCCAGCGAATCGCTCCCTTGTTGAGACAGACGTTGAAACAAACGCTGAGTCAAAAGGACGCTCGCCGATGCGCCGCCCATGGTTGCGCCGCCAAGCGCTTCGCCGCTAATCGCTTCGCCTAATGTCACTCGGACCATGTTGGGCTGCTCGCGCAGTTCGCGCTTTCCCGCGCCGTAACCCGTGGCGAGAACCTTCATGGCGGGCAGCGGCCCGAATCCGCGGCCCAGGGTGGCCACGATGGCCGCGCCGGTGGGTGTTACCAACTCGGCCTGGATGCCGGAGGAGTAGATCGGCAGGCCCTTCAAGAGTTCCACGGTGGCTGGCGCGGGGACGGGCAGCGTGCCGTGATCGCACTGGACAGTCCCGCCGCCGACGTTCAGTGGCGAGCAATGCAGTTCATCAATGCCGAGTTGCTCGATCGCGGCGCAGTTGCCCACAATGTCGGCGATGGAATCGAGCGCGCCCACTTCGTGGAAGTGAACTTTCTCGATCGTGGTCCCGTGAATCGCAGCCTCCACTTCGCCAAGGCGACGGAAGATGCTGGTGGCCTGCTCCTTGACGCGCGCGGAGAGCGGCGCTTTCTCGATCATCGCCGCGATGTGCGTGAAGTGCCGGTGCGACTTCTGCGGTGGAGCCTCAAACACCGCGCGCGTGCCGACCAGCGCACCGCGCTTGACCGTCTCGATGGTCAAGCGCAACTCCTGCAAGCCCAACGAATGGATATCGGCCTCGATGCGGCTAGGATCAGCGCCGCAGGCGATCAGCGCGCCGAGCAGCATGTCGCCACTCACACCCGAGAAGCAATCCAGATAGGCTAACTTCATTGGCGATTTCTCAACAGATGCGAAGCAGGAATTTGAGCAAGGCAATATGATGACTCACATGGACGGCGCGGCGCAAACCAGAGCCGGTTGGCGCAGGCGCTGTCCGGTCGTCTCGGCTGCCGGGACTCTGCGTGGAAGCGGATTCGGTACAGGTAGGGACAGGTCTCCAGACCTGTCCTACGGAGGGCAGGCAGGAATGCCTGCCCCACTTGCTAGCGCTGCATCCGCGTCAGCAGGATGCGGTGCATTGACGGCGATCACGGGCGGCAAGGGAGTAATGATGAATAGCGCCAAAAAGCGAAATGTGGGACAAAGTGAAGAACAATGAAAAATGTCCGTGGATACCTCAGGAAGAAATCACACTTGCGTCTCATCGCTCTAGTGCGGGCTCTAGTACGGGCAACCCAAGCTCCAACAGGTACCTAAACGTGGAATCGTAGTAGGCGGGTGCACGGGTGGCGTCGATACTATCTCCCGGCGGGACGAAGATGACCATTCCCTGCCGCGCTCGCGTGAGAAGCACACGGTATGCATTCCGCAGGTACTGCTGGCGGTCCAACTTGTGTATGGATGTCCACTTGCTTCCACGAAACTCGTTGCAACTCCATCCCGACTGCGCAAACCGGAGGTCCGCATCCCACGTCATGCAGACCCAGTCGAGCTCGAGTCCTTGCACTTGGAATTCCGTCGCGGCATCTTCGAGGTACCAACTAGACCGCGTGTCGTCAGAAGTGTTCAGAAACCAGTGCACCGGGTTGATCTCGACTCGAACATCGATAGCGTGCGGCTTGAGGCGCTGAGCCCCAGATGAGGCAACCATTCCAAAACGTTCCGAGCCGCGGGCATGATCTCGGATCCATTGCTTAGCCAGTTGCAGATCGCGAGTCAGAGCGATGGGGTATCGTTTGGATATCTGGGTTAGGAGTTCACTGGCCGTACTGTCCTCGCAATCCAGAACCGCCTTCACAAATTGCGACACTGACTCGGCGCGGAATGATCTCATCGAAACGGCGAGATGAAGTTTTTCGTCTTGAACGACAATGGCGCTTCCGGCAATGGTTTCGAGCGCGTGTCCCGCTGCATACTCGCTGTCAGTAAGATTCGGAGAAATATAAGCGTGCCAGTCTGGAAATTTCTCTCGCACGGCATCCAGCCAAGCGGAGATTCCCGCTTCGCCGTCGTTGATTTCCTGCCCGCCTCCCACGAGGCAGATCACTACCGCCCAATCTATGTGACGGTCAAGATAGGAGATGAGAAATTCCGGTTCTGATTGTGAGAATCCTGGTCGCTTCTTCCTTCTTAGCATGAAATCCGCGGTCTTCCTTTTGTTCCACGCCCGTTGCGCTTCGTCGAAGATTACAACGTGATCGACTGGTGGTGCCTGAAGCCTGAGTCCCTCATCCCGAAAATGATGGACGTTCTGGATGAATGCCTTGATAGGCTGCCCAATGACTCCACGTCGCGTGCTAACTCCTTTTTCACGAAGTCGCGTGATTTCATCGCGCGTGAGCGCTTCCCGAAGCACGGCCACCAATGGGCCATTTCCAGACAGAAAAACGGCATGAGTGGGCTGTTCTTCATTACGTTTTTTCGTGGCGACATTGAGGCCAACCAGTGTCTTGCCCGCGCCGGGCACGCCGGTTACAAACACAATTATCTTGCGCCCACATTGTCTTGCTTCGTCAATGAGTTCCTCCACTCGTTGCGAGGTGACCGTCAGGTTACGAGCGCCGGCATCGTGTCGGGCAATCGCCTCGACGGAGTGCTGCGAGTAAAGTGCCTGCGCAGCTTCGATAATGGTTGGAGTGGGTTGGTACGGAGACGAGGCCCACGCTATCGCATCGAGCGGCTTTTCTGTCGCGTGAGATAGGCCCTCCTTTATGAGCTGCGCCAGGCCGTCGGCGTTGGACCGGCTGGGTGGATAGACGCCATCCGGATGCGGCATGGGCAAGGCCGTGTCAGACCAATGCGATTCGGTCGCGACGAGGATGGGGATGATCGGCGCTTCTTGGCTACCCTTGTGGAAGTTTTTCAGGTCCAACGAGTAGTCCCAGACTTGATTGAGGTCAGCTCGATGGTATTCCGATTCACCGATCTTAAATTCGATGGCGAAGATGACGTTGCCTGCAATCAAGACTGCGTCGAGGCGACTGCCGATGCGGGGAACGACGAACTCCAGAAAGAGCGTCCCCTCCACGCCAACTAGAGCAGACTTCAGGACAGTGATCTGAAGGAGCCAAGCATTCCGCTGGGCCAGCTCAACTGAGAAGTTGCTGTTTGTGATAAGGGCGCCGATGATTTCTTCAGGCGTTGCACGGATCAGTGCCGCAACATCTGCGGAGTAATAGGAGTTCGACAGCGGTGGGATTGACGAAGAGGAAGTCGGGAGCACAGGAACATTTTCCATTAGTGGATATCTTTCGCCGTCATCATCATACACCTGTCAGATGAAGGTTAGGGAACGTCTGCCTCTGCTTGCCCGGAGGGCAAGGCTGTGAATAGCCGTAGGTGCCAACCTACGGACCGCGCGCCAAGAATTGACAGCAACCCCGGACAGGGGTTGACCTCCGCTGGTGGAGTCTGCGTCCGCATCCTGCGACGCGGATCGTGTTGCCGGATCGCGGGAAACGTCCGGCCCTGTCAGGGCCGCAATCTGGTTTGGTCATTCATTCCGTAGGTTTCACCTACGGCTATTCACGGGGTTGCCCTCCGGGCAACGGCGGAGGTCTGCGTTAATGCCCGCTTCCCGCCTCCCATTTTCCACATCTTGATTGCTTGTCCCTTACTCCCTATTCCCCACTCACTACTCCCTGATTTTCATCCGCCCCGCCGATGGAACCGCAAACTCTAACGATTTGGTGGATTCGGAAAAATTGGCGGCCGATGGAACCGCAAGCTCTGACGATTTGGTGAAATTGGAATATTTGGTCAGGTTGAAATATTTGGATTCTTTGGAGGCGGGTGGGGGCAAAATGTCGATCCGGGATTTCCCAAATCTCCAATCCCTAATCCCCAATTTCCAACCCCCAACCTCCATTCGCTGGTTTGTCAATCTGGCCAGAGTGGTCAGAACCGTGAACGTGTGCACTTTGGGCTGGGCTGATTCTTCCGCAGATTTTGGGAGTGGCGGAGTGGGACCAAATTGGAAGAAATGGATGCCCAATTTTCCTCGCCGCGGGTTTTTTGAAATGATCGGAAATGGATGCGATTGACCCGGTGCAACCCCCGCGTTATCCTAATAGGTTCCGGTCTTGTCACCAGATGGCGCTATCCCTGGTGACGATCCTTCAGAGATCGAACCGGAGGGCGCAGGTACGCGATGAGCATAGACCGGCTGACGGTCCGAGGGGCCCGCCAGCACAATCTGCAAGACATCACGGTGGAGATTCCCCGCAACTCGCTGACCGTGGTCACGGGGTTGAGCGGCTCGGGGAAGTCCTCGCTCGCCTTTGACACCATCTACGCGGAGGGCCAGCGGCGGTATGTCGAGACACTTTCCACCTACGCGCGGCAGTTCCTCGATCAGATGGAGCGGCCCGACGTGGACACCATCGAGGGCCTCAGCCCGGCCATCTCCATCGACCAGAAGACCACTTCACGCAGCCCGCGCTCCACCGTGGGAACCATCACGGAAATCTACGATTATCTGCGACTGCTCTTCGCCACCATCGGCGTTCCGCACTGTCCGCAATGCAATCGTCCGATTACGCGGCAGCCGGTGGCGCAGATTGTCGCGCAGATTCTGGCGCTGAAGGGCAGCGACCGGATCATGATTCTGGCGCCGCTGGTGCGGGGCCGCAAAGGCGAGTTCAGGAAAGAGCTGGAAAAGCTGGGCCGCGATGGCTACATCCGCGCGCGCATTGACGGCGAGCTGCGCGGCTTGGACGATCCCGATCAGCCGATCATTCTCGACAAGCGCAAGAACCACACGATCGAAGTGCTGGTGGATCGCGTGTTGCTCAAGCCCGGCATTGAAAAGCGTCTGGAAGCCTCCATTGCCACGGCGATGAAGTTGGCGAGCGGTCTGGTTCAGGTGGCCGTGGTGGATGGCGAAGAGTTTCTATTTTCCGAATCGCTGGCCTGCGCCGAGTGTGGCACCAGCGTCCCTGTATTTGAACCGCGCTCATTTTCATTCAACAGCAAGTACGGCGCGTGCGAATCCTGCCAGGGGTTGGGCAGTAAGTGGGATTTTGATCCCGCAAAATTGATCGTCGATTGGTCGAAGCCTTTGCTCGATGGCGCGCTGGGACCCGCGCTGGGCGCACTCTATCCGCAGCGCATGATAGAAGAATTGGCCACGGAGCAGAAGGTTGACCTGAAGATCGCGTTCAGCGAATTACCGCAGCGAGTGCAGGATATGGCTCTCTACGGGAATATTCCTGGAAAGCCTGGAACCAAGTCGAGCAAAAAAGTCACGGGATTGATTCCTCTGCTGCGAGAGAATCTTGAATCCAGCACTTCTGAGGGGTACCGAGAATGGCTGACGCAATACATGTCGGCTAGTCCCTGCGGCGTATGTCACGGCAAACGCCTGCGACCGGAGAGTCTGGCGGTAAAGGTGCAAGGACTGTCGATTGGCGATCTGACGGCAGCGCCCGTCAGCCGCGCTCATGAAGTATTCTCACGCGTGAAGCTGAGTGAGCGAGAAGAGCGCATCGCTGGACGCATCGTCAGTGAGATACGGAATCGTTTGAATTTCCTGCTGGCCGTGGGGCTTGGCTACCTCAGCCTGGACCGCTCCGCGCCGACGCTATCGGGTGGGGAAGGTCAGCGCATTCGTCTGGCGGCGCAAATCGGTTCGAAATTGCGCGGCGTGCTCTATGTGCTGGACGAGCCGTCGATTGGGCTGCACCATCGAGACAACTCGAAGTTGATTGAGACACTCGAAAATTTGAGAGACCTGGGCAATACGGTTCTGGTGGTCGAGCACGATGAAGACACCATTCGTCGCGCCGATTATGTGGTGGACCTTGGCCCCGGCGCAGGACGGCATGGTGGCCACGTGGTAGCCACTGGCACGCCGCGTGATATTGAGGCATCCGAGGCCTCACTCACCGGCCAGTATCTTTCCGGCAAGCTCTCCATTCCAATGGCGGCGAAGCGCCGCTCCCCCAATGGCCGTCAGCTCATCATCCACACGGCGCGTGCCAACAATCTAAAAGGCATTGATGTCACGTTTCCACTCGGACTGATGATCGTTATCACTGGCGTATCGGGCTCCGGAAAGTCAACGCTGGTGAACGATATCCTCTACCGGTCGCTATCGCAGAAACTTTACGGGGCGAAAGAAGCTCCGGGAGCGCATGGCCGGATCGAGGGTGTCGAGCATATTGATAAAGTGATCTGTATTGATCAGACGCCAATCGGGCGCACGCCGCGCTCGAACCCGGCGACTTACACGGGAGTCTTCACGCCACTGCGTGAATTGTTCGCCATGCTGCCGGAGTCGCGCGAGCGAGGATACAAGCCGGGCCGCTTCAGCTTCAACGTGCGCGGCGGACGTTGTGAAGCCTGTCAGGGAGATGGCCAGCGGCGGATTGAAATGAACTTTCTTCCCGACGTTTACGTAACGTGCGACATCTGCCGAGGCCGCCGCTACAACGCCGAGACGCTCTCGGTTCGCTATAAGAATCATTCCATCGCGGACCTGTTGGAGACCACGGCTCAGGATAGCCTCCCGCTGCTGGAGAATATCCCCACCATTGCGCAACGGCTGCGCACGGTGGTGGAGGTCGGGCTTGGCTATTTGCATCTGGGGCAGTCCTCCACGACGCTTTCCGGCGGCGAAGCGCAGCGCATGAAGCTGGCCCGCGAGTTGAGCCGGCGACAGACCGGCAAGACGCTGTATATATTGGATGAGCCGACCACCGGGTTGCACTTCGACGATATCCGTAAATTGCTGGAAGTCTTGCAACGCTTGACGGAGCTGGGCAACACCGTCATCATCATCGAGCATCACCTCGACGTGGTGAAGTCCGCCGACTGGGTGATTGATTTAGGGCCCGATGGTGGCGACGGTGGAGGTCGCGTGGTAGCCGCGGGCACTCCCGAGCAAGTCGCGCGCGTGGAGCAATCTCACACAGGCGCGGCGCTCCGGCAGATATTTGCCAAGGCTGCAGCGGCTATCAAGACTAAAGGCTCGTCCGGAAGTGGGACACGTTCGCGAGCGAAAAAAGTCGTGGGAGCAAGTAAGGCAGGCAGGCCGAAAGGGTAGGCGAATATTTTTCCATGAGTATCTACCGCCAGAAACCGCTGGACCGCACGGGATTGCAGACGATCTCCCTGGAAGGACGTCCAGCCAAGGTAACGGTGAAAGAGTTTGCGCGTGCTTATCGCAAGGGGCAGGGCATTACCGGCCTGATTGATTCCTTGCCGGCGATTCTTGCCGGGGATCGCTTGCGTGGCGTCATCGCGGCGATTCTGAAAGCTCGCGAACTGGGTAAGCCGATCCTGTGGGGGCTTGGCGGGCATGTGATCAAGGTGGGCCTTGCTCCTGTATTGATTGATTTGATGGCACATGGATTTGTCTCTGGAGTAGCCATGAACGGGTCCACGGCGATCCATGATTTTGAGATCGCGCTGGCTGGCTCAACTTCCGAAGAAGTGGACACGCAGCTTCCCGACGGGAAATTCGGCATGGCCGAAGAGACCGGCGCATGGATGAATCAGGCCATCATCAGCGCCGACGATCAGGGAATCGGGATGGGCGAAGGACTGGGTGCGTTTCTCGAGGACAAAGCGAAGCAGAAGCCTGGGCCCGGCCTGCAAGGAGTCCCCCATGCGGACGCCAGTCTGCTGCTTTCCACCTACCGGAGGAAAATTCCGGTTACAGTCCATGTGGCGATTGGGACGGATACGCCGCACAATCACCCTCTGGCCGATGGCAGGGCGATCGGTGGGGCATCTCACCGGGATTTTCTATTGTTCGCAAGCTTAGTGCGGGAACTGGAAGGCGGCGGAATTTATCTCAACGTGGGGTCAGCTGTGATCCTGCCCGAGGTTTTCCTGAAAGCAGTTTCAGCGGTGAGAAATCTGGGGCACGAGTTGCGAAACTTCTCCACCGTCAATATGGATTTCCTCCAGCACTACCGGCCGCTGGAAAATGTTGTGCGGCGACCTACATTAAATTCAGAAGGCTCGGGACGCGGGTACGCATTGACGGGGCATCATGAGATCATGCTTCCATTGCTGGCCGCCGCACTTCTGGAGCAAGCCTGAGGACCGCATCCTCCATGTCCGATCCTAGCCAGGAATTCAACCATCAAGAAGCTGCCAGCCCTTTCGGAAAAGGAAGGGGCACAGTGGAGGCGGCAATCGCTCCGCAGGAACATCCCAACTCCACGGATGCCGAGCCGTGGCCGCCGCTCCCGGAAGATCGCCTTTGGACATTGACAGATGTCGGCAGCTTCTTCCTGTTTGCCCTGGTGACGATGGTGGTGGCCTTGGGAATTGTTATGGGCAGCTTCACCCTGCTGAACAGCGGACTGAACTGGGGTCTTACGCTTAGCCATCCCCAAGTCCAGACACCCATCGCGGTGTTGGTTCAGAGCGTTTGGGAACTATTCTGGATTTTGTTTATCTATCAGATTGTGGTGGTGAAATACGGCCTGAAGTTTTGGGAGAGATTGCAATGGAAGCAGGCTGGAGTGCCGATGTTTCGCTACCTGCTAGCTGGATCCATGATGTCGTTGGCCATTCAGTTGTCATTCCAATTTATTCCCGGCCGACCTGAATTGCCCATAGAAAAACTGTTTGATACTCCGGCATCGGCCTATTTAATGGCTTTCTTTGGAATTGGCGTCGCTCCTTTTGTCGAAGAGCTGGTCTTTCGGGGGTTCTTCCTGCCGGTGTTTGAACGCCGCTGGGGGGCTGCTGTTGCGGTGGTCATGACAGGCACGCTCTTTGCCGCCATCCATGCTGCCCAGCTTGGTGGAGTCGGTCCGGAGTTATTGGCGCTGTTGCTGGTGGGTCTGATTCTTTCGTTTGTGCGCGTGCACACGGGCTCGTTGGTGCCCTCTTTTCTGATGCACTTGGGATATAATTCCACGCTATTTCTATTGCTGTTTGTTGCCACGAACCGTTTTCAGACCTTAAAGGGGTGATGGTCACTGTACATTTGGGACTGGCGGAATTGGCGACGAAGAAGAAGCGAGGAGTGAGACATTGGCGGATTCGAGGAATGAAATGTTGCAGGGTGGCGTAAAGACAATCGAGTGGACCAACGAAGGCGTTCGTCTGATTGACCAACGGATTCTTCCGGGCCGCGAGGAGTACTTCGTCTGCCGCAATTGCGAGGAAGTTGCCACGGCGATACGCGAGATGGTGGTACGCGGAGCGCCGGCCATCGGCGTTACGGCGGCGATGGGCATTGCGCTTGGCATGATGCAATCACCGGCCGCAACTCTGGAAGGATGGCAGAAAGACTTTACGCGAATCACCGACTTATTGGCGGCGACCCGGCCTACGGCGGTGAATCTTTTCTGGGCGATCGGACGGATGCGGGAACGCTTTGAGCAGTGGCTTGCCAGCGATTTGGGGCGGGCGCAGATCGCGAAGCAATTGATCGCGGAGGCCCAGCTTATTCTGGAAGAGGATATTGCCGCATGCAGGGCCATGGGGGATTTTGGCTCTAGTCTGGTTCCCGCCGGGCAGACCGTGATGACTATCTGTAACGCGGGCGCGCTGGCCACGGCTGGATATGGAACGGCCCTTGGCGTGATCCGATCTGCCGTCCGGGAAGGCAAGGGGATTGACGTGCTCTCGCTCGAGACCCGGCCCTTCCTGCAAGGGGCACGTCTGACGGCCTGGGAACTGCAGAAGGATGGCATCCCGACGACGTTAATTACGGACAACATGGCGGGACATTTTTTGCGGACTGGCTTGAACTCGCGCAAGATAGGTTGCGTGGTGGTGGGCGCTGATCGCATTGCCGCCAATGGGGATACAGCGAATAAAATAGGAACATACGGAGTGGCGGTGCTGGCCAGAGAGAACAATGTGCCGTTCTACGTTGCTGCTCCGCTATCGACCATTGATCTGAACATGGCCTCTGGAGAGCAAATCCCCATCGAGCAACGGGCAGAGAAGGAAGTCGCTGAAATTCAAGGAGTTAGCATCGCCCCCGAAGGGATCGCCATTCAGAATCCGGCGTTTGATATGACTCCGCACCGCTACATCGCGGCCATCATCACGGAGCGCGGAATCGCCCAGCCCCCCTACACGGAGAGCTTAGCTCGGTTGAAGCAAACCCCGACCGCGTGAAGACGAGGCGCCCACAATGAAATCTTCACGGGAGCTAGATTTGCCCCCCCTAGGCTTGTAACAACCCCAGACTTGCTGGCAACCAATGGGTTGTTAAATGTTGCACATACAGCATTATCTATGGGTGCCGTTATCTTTGTGCATGAGGTGAAATATGGTATTATTCTATCGAGTAGCTTCGATGTGCGACAGAGCTCAATTGTGCCACCGTTCGCATGAGTAGGTTGCTCAGGAGGATTGAATGTTCAAAAGTAGCATGCGCCTATTAGCGCTTTCAGGAATTCTATTCGCTGCAGTGGCTGCACAGGCTCAGGATGAGTCGAGATTTTTGAAGCCAACGGCGTCTCTCTCTGGCAATACCGGCCTATGGAAAGTGCATAGCCCCGATGGCCTGCGGGCAAAAGAATTGGCGTTTTCGATTTGGTACGATCGCATCAACCGGAATCCCGGAGAGCTGCGGCTGTCCACCATGGGTTTTGGCGGTGGTGTTGGAATTAAAGACTGGCTCGAACTGGGCATTAACTTCGAAGTGAACCGCCGAGTTTCCGTGGGCGATTCCTCGCAGCTCAGTTTTGGTCAGCAGCAGTTGGGCTTTTTCGGCGTTGGTGGCCCCAATGCAACTCCGTTGGCTTCGGAGTTGGTGTCCGGAAGCGCCGCAATGGCGCGCCTACGCGCTCCCGCGGCCCGGACCGGTGCTTTGACAAATACTGCCGGATACTTTAATAATGCGCCGTTCGCCAGCGCAGGTTCACGCAACGGCGTCGGCGGGGTGAACGTGGGCCTCAAATTCAACATCCTTTCGGAGAACAAGGGCAACCCTTTCGGCTTCGGCTTCCGCACCTATGCCTTGGTTCCCACGCATCGTTCATTGAATTTCCTCCGTTTCCGTCCGACGCAGACCGGCGATTGGCAGTGGGGAACCGATTATCTCTTGAGCAAAAACCTGGGTGAGATGGCGACCTTATACGGAAACGCCGGATATCGCGGCGTCTCTAGTCCCGATAATGGCCGTGTTGTCCGGCTTTCAGACGTGATCCCGCTCGGCTTTGGAATTGAGATCCCTCGCCACACTCGCTTCCAGTTCCTGGGTGAGCTTGGTTCGGAGATTTATGTGAGGGAAGCCACAGCAAATGCGAGTCCCGACTCGGAGAATCCGATTGACCTGACGCTCGGGTTGCGTGCTTTCATTAATCGTTACGTCAACTTCAGCGCTGGTTATCGCCGCCCGCTCAACATGAATGGCGGAGATAAAAATGGCTTTGTGTTTCAACTCGGCTATAACTATGGTCCTCCGCTGGAGACCGCTGCTCCCGCGCCACCTAGCCTGAGTTGTTCAGCCAGCCCCACTGAAGTGCAGATTGGTCAGATGATCAGCCTGACTTCTCAAGGGACTTCCTCCACCGGTGCTGCGTTAACTTACGCATGGACTACCACCGGAGGAACCATCCAGGGAAGCGGACAGAATGTTCAGATTTCCACTTCTGGCGCAACTCCTGGCACCTACGTCTCAACGGTGCGCGCTACCGAAGCAGCCGGCCTGTTCGCCGATTGCAGCGCTCGCTTTACCGTGGTTGCTCCTCCGCCACCGCCCATGCCTCCGACGGTATCTTGTAACGTGGATCGTGGTCGCGTGCAGATCGGCGAAGCGGTGAATCTGTCGGCCACCGCCGCCAGCGCTCAGAACCGCCCAGTTACCGTTCAGTGGACCACCTCGGCTGGAACCATCGTTGGTTCAGGCGCTGCGGTTCGCTTGGATACTGCCGGTACTCGCGCAGGTACAATCACGGCGCGTGCCCGTGCCACGGACGATCGCAATCTCTCAGCCGAATGCACGAGCACCGTTACCGTGGAAGCCGCGCCTGCGCCGCCGCCGGTTGCTCAAGCACAGCTGCTTGACACCTGCACCTTCGCCAATAACTCGGCTCGCGTGGACAACATTTGCAAGGCCAAGCTGGACTCCACCGCGCTGCGTTTACAGAGCGAGCCGGAATCGGCGCTGGTCGTGGTGGGATCTGCTGCCGGCACAGAGCGGAACGCGCAAGGTTTGTCGCAATCACGCGCGGATAACATCCGTGCATATTTGACACGCGAAAAGGGTATCGCCGAAGGTCGCCTGACTTCGCGCACTTCCGCTGCCGGTACGGGGGCTGCCGCTCGCAAGGCGGATATCCACCTTGTACCCCGTGGCGCAACCTTCACCGCCTACAATCAGACGCTGGATCATCAGCGGATGGAAGCTGCGAAGGCCATTCCCGTTCAGACGCCAGCTAGCGCAGTGGCCGGTACTTCCTCCAAGAGGACCGTGCTAGTCTCGCTTCGCTAAGTTCGTGTTTCCTTTAACCAGGCTCCCGGAAGTTCTAAACTTCCGGGAGCTTTTTCATTTTTTCGGAACCTCTGCACAACTGAGAAAGTCGTTATAATGGGCGAAGCCGGGCAACTGGAATATCTGAAATGGAGAATGTCCAATGCAGACAGTAGGCAATGAATTTAGTTGGTTCACTCGCATGGTGCTTGCGGGCATGATGGTGGCGGGCGTGCTCCTGAACTCCAATCCCGTTCGAGCGGCTGAAAGCGGCGACTGCGTCCGTGGAAAGCCAACGGCTCCCATTAAGATCGAGGTGTTTTCGGACTTCCAGTGTCCGGCCTGCCGCGCATTTTACCTCGAAACGATGAAGCAGGTGATGACTGAATACGGCGACACCGGCAAGGTCTGCATCGTGTACCGGGAGTTCCCGCTCAGTATGCATGCTCATGCCCGCAAGGCCGCGCGCTACGGACATGCAGCGATGAAGCTGGGTACGCAGCAGTGGGGAAAGGTCGCCGATGCGCTGTTTCAAAATCAGGAAGAATGGGGACGGACTGGCGAAATTGAATTGTCCTTGGCCAAAACGATTTCACCGAAAGAACTGGCGGAACTTAAGAAAATAGTCGGGAACCCCGGTCCCCTTGATGCCGCTATTGCCGCCGACATCAAACTGGGCGAAGCAGGGGAGATTAATTCGACTCCAACATTTTTCGTTACTGCCGCTGGCAAGACTGAAAAGGTGCCCGGTTTTATTCGGTTTCCCATCTTGAAGCGCTACTTGGACACGCGGTCGGGGCAATAAGTCGTGATCGGGCCGATGGGGAGGGTCCTGCAGTGGATTTGCCGCCTTTTTCTAGGCGGGCTTTTCATCGTGGCTGGATACGTAAAGATTGCGGAGCCATTCCAGTTTGAGATGGCCATCGAGTCTTATCAACTGTTACCGGTTTGGGGAGTCATCGCCGTAGCCCGCATGCTGCCATGGATCGAAGTGGCACTTGGACTGTTGCTGGTACGTGGCTGGAAGCTCCACTGGTTTGCTTCATTTTGTGCCGCGTTGCTTGGATTCTTCCTGGTTACCATGACGATCACCTACGCTCGTGGCATCGAGGCCACCTGCGGATGCTTCGGGCTGGGAGAGCCGGTCAGCCCGCGCACCTTGGCACGGGACACGGGCTTCTTCGTAGCCGCTGCTTATCTCGCGGTGGTGTCCTGGAGGCGTGTAAGACCCGCCTCCAGTCTGAATAACTCCCAGTAAGAATTACTGATTACGCCATGGTTTCCGCCAATGTCTCAAAACTCCTTCCCTCGCAAAGAGCACGTCGAAATCCTGATCCAACGGATTTCCTCCCGCCTGCGATCATTGGATGTTCCGCTTGAGATTGTAGAATCAGGGGAGGATCGCTTCCACTGCCGGTACCGTTTTAACGCGAAGGATTGCGCTGGGTTGCAGCCGGAAGAATTAATGATTCACTTTCAAATTGCGGAGCGTTTATTAGCCGGAGGGGCGGACCAGGAGTTAAACCGTTTGGTCGATTCCTTCGCGCGGAAACTAATACGAACTCAAGGATCGAATTTTGTGGAGTAGTCAGAAGTGGGAATTAACCAGGGCATCGACTACTTGCGCTCTGCCTGCTTCTTCTGTATCCGTTCAATATTGTGAATCGCGGCGCGGATGGGACTCAGAACGAACTGCTCATTGCCGGTCTGGGTATAACGCTGCACCGCCACGATATCCAGAAATACCTGTTCCCGCACGGTGCCTTTTTCCAGCAAGACCGTGTACCTGCTGCCTCCTCCACTCCCACCTGGTGGAAATACACGGCAAATAACTCCCCTCATCCCTTTATGCAGGAGGAGCTTCTCGATCAAGACTCGAACTTTTTCGGCTGCTTCGGACATGAATGGCTCCGCATTTGTCTATGACTCGTCAGAAAATTACGGTATCTCTCTCAGGATCGGAGACGGCGATCAACGCTGCGCCAATCCGTAAAGCTTCTCCCACGTGTAGATTCCTGTGCTGTGTCCATCGCTCCAATGGATACAGATGCCGTAACGCCCGACTGGCTCAATCGCAGCAGGACGCACGTCCATCGGGATGGCTGGTTCCTTCAGTATGCGCCGGCCGGTAGTTTCGTCCACGCAATGCGCGCAGGGACATTCCATCCGTAGCTTCCGAGCGATATATATAGACTCGGAACTGTCGTTCCATCGAATGCGAATGTCGTGCTCGCCAGCCCTGCCGACTTCCAAGGGCACGAGAATTTTTTCAAGTTTCTTGCCATCTGCCAAAGTCATAACTCCTGAAAATCATCTGGTTCCATTATGCCCTCTCAAACTATGACGACGCGACACGAATCATCGCGGCCATGCTCTTTTCCACATCGTCGTCCGTCGTTGCCCAGGAGGAGATGCTGATGCGCATCGCGGTTCGTCCCTGCCATACCGTGCCGCCGCACCAGCATGTTCCGTCCGCCTGAATCCCCGCAATCACACGCTGTGTAGTCTCCGGATCGCCGAACGAAACCAGAACCTGGTTCAATACAACATCATTCAGAATCTCAAATCCTGCCGCGCTGATGGCTTCTGCGAATCGGCGTGCGTGACGACAGCAGCGATCAATCAATTCTGCCAATCCGATGCGCCCCAGCGAATAGAGTGCCGCCCAAACTTCCACACCGCGTGCGCGCCGAGAGAGTTCCGGCGTGTAATAACTCGGCGTGCGCGAGACCTCCTGGGGAAGATAGGCGGCCGTTACCGCCATCGCCTGGCGCAGTGCCGTAGCATCTCGTACCAGGGCAATTCCACAGTCGTACGGGACGTTTAGCCATTTATGCGCGTCTGTCGCCCACGAGTCCGCTTTCTCAAAACCCGCTGCCAGATTCGCTAAACTTGGCGTCGCCTTCGCCCATAACCAAAATGCTCCGTCCACATGCACCCATGCGCCGGCAGCGTGCGCCGGAGTGATGACATCTGCGGCGGGATCAAACGAGCCAGTGTTGACGTTGCCAGCTTGTAGACAAACGATGCAGGGAAGCGTGAACTTCGGTAATGCATCAGCGCGCATGCGTCCCTGGCCGTCGCAAGGAACACGCAAGACCCGGTCGCGCCCCAGCCCCAGCAGTCCGAGCGACTTAAGAAGAGTGGGATGAACCTCGTCGCCTACGACTACAGTGATGGGCGGTGCGCCAAACAGTCCTTGGGAGTCTACATCTCAGCCGACTCGCTGGAGCACGGCACGCCGAGCGGCAGCGAGCGCGGTGAAGTTGGCCATGGTGCCGCCGGTTACAAATCCGCCTCCACAATCGGCCGGCAGTCCGAAGATTTCCAGTAGCCAGCGTAGCGCAATCTCCTCCAGGCGTCCTGCCACAGGGGAGATCGCTGAACTGCCCGCATTCTGATCCCACGCTCCGGCCAGCCAGTTTGCCGCGAGAGCCGCAGGCAACGCGCCGCCGATGACGAAACCAAAATACCGGCTTCCCGCCGTCGACGATGTCGCTGGCGATCCAACTTCATCCAGCAGCGCCAGGACTTGCGCCGGCGGAGTTGCATGATTGGGAAGTGGAATTTCCAATTCCTTCAGTCGCGCGATGGCTTCGGATGTTGGAGCTACCGCGCGCCGATCCAAGCTAGTTAGATAGCGGGCGGCGCGCTCGGCAGCATTTTCAAGCAAGTCTGGAGTGTTCATCAAGATGGTGGCTAAAAAGTGATCTTGACCAGCGGCTCTTCCTGTTCCTGCATGTTGCGAATGCTGATCTGAGCTGCAAGATTGCGAGCAATTTCGGCGAACACTGCCGCTTCCGGTGATCCGGGCTCTACCAGTCCGATGGGGCGCCCGTTGTCGGAAGCTTCGCGAATATTTTTGGCCAGGGGAATCTTGCCCAGCACCGGAACCTTCCATTTTGCGGCCGCGCGCTCGGCTCCACCGGAGGAAAAGATTTCCTCGCGCTCACCGCAATGCTTGCAGATGTAATAGCTCATGTTCTCGATGATGCCGAGCGTCGCGCATTTCAACTGCTGGAACATGATGTGCGCCTTCTCGGCGACGTTCAGCGCGACGTCCTGTGGCGTCGAAACAATCACCGCGCCGGTCAGCGGAATGCGTTGGCAGAGAGTGAGTTGCACGTCGCCGGTTCCTGGCGGCAGATCAATGATCAGATAGTCCAGCTCGCCCCACTCAACGTTGCGCAGAAACTCATCGACTAACTTCGAGAGCATTGGCCCACGCCAGATCACTGCTTGATCCGGCTTGATGAAAAAGCCGGCGGAGATGACTTTCACTCCATAGGCAACTGGGGGGATCAATCCGCGCTGGCCCGGTTTGGGCTGCTCCGTAATGCCGAGAATTGTGGGGATGCTGGGTCCGTAAATATCGGCGTCCATCAATCCAACGCGCGCGCCCGTGCCAGCCAACGCGACAGCCAAATTGGCGGCGACGGTCGATTTGCCAACGCCTCCCTTGCCCGATCCTACGGGCACGATGTTTTTCACGCCGGGGATGGTGAACTGTCCCGTGGGCATGGCCATCGATCGCACTTCCGCGCGCATGTCCACCTGCACGGATTTCACACCACTTATTTTCTTGACCGCTTCCTCCGCCTGGGCTTTCAGTTGATCCTTCACGGGGCAGGCTGGTGTGGTCAAGTTGATGGCGAAACTGACGTCTCCACCAATAATCTTCATATCCTGGATGAATCCGAGCGAGACGATATCGCGATGCAGATCGGGGTCCTGTACGCTGCGCAGAGCGTCTAACACTTGCTGTTCGGTGGCCATTCTTGATCCCTGGTTAGAAATTTATCTAAAAATTCATTGAAGTTAAAGAGCGTTTTGCAGCGGACGCTGCGTGGCGATCTGCACCAGATTGCTTGCCGATGTGGTCATCTCCTGCTCGCTGCCGAGCAGGTCCTGCAGCGTGGTGCGGCTGAGAACGTGATCCACCTCGCGCTGCACGGCTTGCCAAAGCGAGCGGATGGAGCAGTCGATGGAGTGCGTGCACATGTCTTCGGTACCGTGATAACGCCCGCAAGTATCGCTGTCGAAGATGCGTCCGCCCAGGGCGTTCAGCACATCGCCGACGAGTATTCCGTCAGGGGAGTGGGTCAATGCATATCCACCACTTTGTCCGCGGCTGCTCTTCACAAATCCATCCTGGCGCAGAATCCGCACCAGCTTGGCGACATAAGCAACCGAGAGGCCCTCGGCCGTGGCGATCTCTGGAATGGTGAGACTCGCGCCTGCGTCGCGTCGCGCCAGTTGCAGCAGACAGCGAAGCCCGTACTCTTCCTGCGAACTGAATTTCATTGCGTTACGCCTCCACTGTAAAACCACCACTCCATCTAATACAAAACTCCGAGTTGCAGCTTGGCTGCTTCCGACATGCGCGCGGGCGTCCACGCCGGCTCCCAGACCAGCTCGACCTTAGCGTCCGTTACGCCCTCGACGCTGCGCACTGCGGTCTCCACGCGTCCGGGGATAGCGCCGGCCTCGGGGCAACTGGGTGCCGTAAGAGTCATCTGAATATTTACCTTGCCCTCCGGATCCACCGTCAACTCATAGATCAGGCCGAGCTCGTAGACATTCACCGGAATCTCCGGATCATAGACCATGCGGACGGCTTCAGTGACGCGCGACTCCAGATCCAGCTTGGAAACTGGATTGTCGACGGGTGGAGTATTCTCCATTCCTGGTGCTTCCGTGGCCACAAGATTTTCTCCAGTACTACTCGTGGGGTCTACCCCCAGTTTTTTGCTAATCCAATCAAACACGCTGATTCGTCTCCCACGATTTCCATTTCATCAATCAATATTCCGGACTACTCCACGGAGATGTCTGGTTCTTCGCCGCGCATGGCGGCGCGGAAAGTGTGCCAGGCCAGCGTGGCGCACTTGACGCGCATCGGAAACTCCCTGAGCCCCGAGAACGCCTGAAGTTTGCCCAAATGTTCCTGAGCCGCCGCGTCGGCGGTGCCTTGCGTTACCAATCCGTGGAACTCGGTGAAGAGCTTCTCTGCATCGGCCTGCGACTTGCCCTTCAAGCGCTCGGTCATCAGTGAAGCCGAAGCGGTTGAAATGGCGCAGCCGACGCCATGAAACTGCACATCTTTGACTACATTGTTTTCCATCTGCAGGAAGACCGTTACTTTGTCGCCGCACAGCGGGTTGTATCCGGTGGCTTCGTGGTCATGCGGCTCCAGCTTGCCGAAGTTACGCGGATTCTTGCTGTGATCGACGATCAATTCCTGATACAGATTGTCGAGTTCGCTCATTGCCCAAAGACCTCCCGCGCTTTTTGAATGGCAGCTACCAGCGTATCCACTTCCTCGCGCGTATTGTAAAACGCAAAGGAGGCTCGAGTCGTTCCGGCCAGTCCAAATAGTTCCATCACCGGCATGGCGCAGTGGTGTCCCGCGCGCACGGCGACTCCCTGCCGATCCATGATGGTGCCCAGATCATGCGGATGCACTCCATCCATCACGAATGACACGAGGCCGGCCTTCTCTCTGGCGGTGCCGATAATGCGCAGGCCCGGCAGAGAACTCACGCGTTGCGTCGCATATTCCAGCAGTTCCTGCTCATAGGCGGCAATGCGGTCCAAACCGATGGCGTTGACGTAGTCGATCGCCGCGCCGAGGCCGATGACGCCTGCGATATCCGGCGTGCCCGCCTCGAATTTGTAAGGCAGGCTGTTGTAGGTTGTCTTGGTGAAGCTGACGGTGCGGATCATGTCCCCGCCGCCCTGGTAAGGAGGCATGGCCTCCAGAAGCTGCGCCTTTCCGTATAGCACGCCGATGCCCGTCGGGCCGTACAGTTTATGCCCGGAGAAGGCGTAGAAATCGCAGTCCAGAGCCTGCACGTTGACGGCGGCATGAGGCGCCGCCTGCGCGCCATCCACCAGCACGGGCACATTCTTCCGGTGCGCCATCTCGATCATGTGAGCAATCGGGTTCACCGTGCCGAGTGCATTGGAGATGTGGCAGATCGCCGCCAGCTTGGTGCGCGGCGTCAGTAGTCTCTCGAATTCTTCGATGATTAACTCGCCGCTGGTGGTAATGGGAGCCACGCGCAGCGTTGCGCCTTTTTCATCGCAGAGCATCTGCCAGGGGACGATATTCGAGTGATGCTCCATGGCCGTGATCAAAACCTCGTCGCCCGCGCAAATATTTTTGCGGCCATATGTAGCCGCGACCAAATTAATGGATTCGGTCGCGCCGCGCGTGAAGATAATTTCCTTGGAGTGGGCTGCTCCGAGAAACCGCTGGACCTTCTGCCGCGCCGCGTCAAAACTATCCGATGCACGCTGGCTCAGCAGATGTACGCCGCGATGGACATTGGCGCAGTCTTCGGTGTAGTAGCGCCCGAGAGCGTCCAGCACCGCGCGAGGTTTTTGCGATGTGGCGGCATTATCCAGATAGACCAGCGGCTGGCCGTGAACCATCTGATGCAGCGCCTGGAAGTCCTGACGGATGCGCGCAACGTCAGTGGAAGTTAATGTTTCGCTCGATGGCGCAGAAGTGGAATGTACCGCGAGGGGCAAGCCTGTTATCGCCATAGGACCTCCTTTCATTCATTGCGGCTGTTACTTTTTCCCGGCAACCGAAGCATTCGAGGATTCCGTGCGCAAAGCGCCTTCCAGCCAATGGCGAAGTCCTTCCGGTTTCACCTTATCCAATATTTCGCCGGCAAAGGCCTGAATCAGCAGCGCCACCGCTTCCTCGCGCTGCAATCCGCGGGAGCGCAGGAAGAAGAGAGCTTCCGGGTCCATTTGTCCTACGGTTGCGCCATGCGTGCAGCGGACATCGTTGGCGGAAATTTCCAGCTGTGGTTTGGTGTCGATCGTCGCGTCGGCGGACAGCAGCAGGTTGCGATTCCTCTGATTGGCATCGGTCTTCTGCGCGTCGGGACGGACAATGACACGCCCATTGAATACCGCAGTGGCATGGCCGTCGAGTATGCCGTTATAGACCTGGCGGCTGGAGCCGTGTGGTTTAGCGTGATCGATGGTGGTGTGGTTGTCCACATGCTGCACGCCGTTCGCCAGGTACAACCCGTTGAGCGTGCAATCCGCGCCTTCCGCATCCAGCACTGCGCGAACTTCGTTGCGCACCAACGCACCGCTCAGAGAGACGGACAAGGCTGAAATCTGCGCGGCGTGTCCTGCATAAGCCTGCACAAGCCCTATATGAAAGGACCGGTTGTTCTCCCGTACCGAGTGGTAGTAATCGACCACGGCGTTTTCTCCGGCAACCATTTCGGTAACTGCATTCGAGAAGCAAATGCCGTCATCGCCCGCCTGGAAAGTTTCCGCCACCGTTACCTCCGCGTTGCGCTCGGCGACGATCAGCGTTCTGGAATGCGCGGCGGTTGGAGCACCCTGCGCTGTCGAGAGATAAACCAATTGAACCGGGTCCGTCAGCGCGACGTTCTGCGGAACAAGCACGAATGCGCCGTCCTGCCACAAAGCAGCATTCAGCGAAGTGAATGCCTGACGCCGAAGGTTCAGCGTGCGGCCCAGATAAACTCGCAGCCCGTCGGCATCCTTTGCCATCAGGAGTGCCCGCAAACTTCCGATGCGCACGCCAGCCGGTAACGATCCGATGCTGCTGTGCTTCTCGCTGTAATGACCATTCACAAACACCAAGCGCGCCGCCACCGGCCCATCCCCGCCGATGGACTTGGCCTGCGCGGAAACTCCTGCACTCTCAGGTGATGATTTCCCGCCCAAGCCTTCATATCGAAAGGCGGTCTGAGTGATGGGACTGACGTTGGTGTAGCGCCAATCCTCATCCTGAGTGGTGGGGAATCCGGCATCTTGAAATGACTGGATCGCGTCCTGCCGTTGCGCCGTCAGCCACGCGGGCTCGCTGGCCAGCAGTTGCGCCTCTTGCTGGCGGAAGTGCGACAGAAACAGTTCCTGCCGCTCGGTAATTTCAAGTTCAGTTGGCATCATTACAATTCCGTTTTCCTGTTGTCCCCGACATCCTGGTGGCGATTTCTTTAGTGGTAATTGCCGTTACGCGCATTAGACATGGACTGCTTCGCTCTCCAGCCAGGCGTAACCTTTTTCCTCCAGTTCCAGCGCCAGCTCCTTGCCGCCGGAGCGCACAATGCGCCCGTTCAACAACACGTGGACAAAGTCGGGAATGATGTAGTTCAACAGCCGTTGATAGTGCGTAACCACGATTATGGCGCGCTCGGGCGAGCGCAACGCATTCACGCCATCGGCGACAACGCGTAGCGCGTCAATGTCCAGACCGGAATCCGTCTCATCGAGGACGGCGAGCTTCGGCTCCAGCATGGCCATCTGGAAAATCTCATTGCGTTTCTTCTCGCCCCCGGAGAAGCCGACGTTCACCGCGCGTTCGCGGAAGGCCGCGTCCATCTGCAGCAGTCCCATCTTTTTCTTAGCCGTTTCGAGAAAGTCGAATGCGTCCAGTTCCGGAATGCCCCGGTGCTTGCGCACGGCGTTTACCGCAGCGCGCATGAAGTACATGTTGCTGACGCCAGGAATCTCCACCGGATACTGAAAGGCCAGGAAAACTCCTTCGCGCGCCCGCTCCTCTGGTTTCATGTCGAGCAAATTCTTGCCCATGAAATCGACCGAGCCGCCCGTTACGTGGTAGGTGTCGCGCCCGGCAAGCACCTGTGCCAGCGTGCTCTTGCCGGAGCCGTTCGGACCCATGATGGCATGCACTTCTCCGGCCTTCACTTCCAGGCTCAGACCGCGCAAAATCTCACGATCCGCCGCGGTTACTTGCAAATTCTTTACACTAAGCATTTCATTGCGCTCCGCTGGGGTCATTTCGCCCGCTATAAATTGCTCTCAATTGTCGCTGAATCGCTTAGCCGACGCTGCCTTCCAGGCTGACTCCGAGCAGTTTCTGTGCCTCGACGGCAAACTCCATGGGAAGTTCCTTCAGCACTTGCTTGGCGAAGCCGTTGACGATCATGGAGACTGCGTCTTCGGTGGAGATGCCGCGTTGCTGGAAGAAAAATATCTGATCCTCGCCGATCTTTGAAGTCGTTGCTTCATGCTCGATCTGGGCGGTGGAGTTCTTGGCCTCCAGATAAGGGAAGGTATGGGCTTGGCACTGGTCGCCGATTAGCAGCGAATCGCACTGCGAGTAGTTGCGCGCTCCCTCGGCGTTTTTCAAAATTTTCACCGCGCCTCGATAGGTGTTGATGCCGCGTCCGGCCGAGATGCCCTTCGACACAATCGTGCTGCGCGTGTTTCGACCGATGTGGATCATCTTGGTGCCGGTGTCGGCCTGCTGGCGATTATTGGCAAGCGCCACGGAATAGAACTCTCCGACGGAATTGTCGCCCTGCAGGATGCAGCTCGGATATTTCCAGGTGATCGCCGAACCGGTCTCAACCTGAGTCCAGGATATCTTGGAGTTGACGCCAGCGCACTTGCCGCGCTTGGTTACGAAATTGTAGATTCCACCCTTGCCGTCCTTATCGCCGGGATACCAGTTCTGTATCGTCGAGTATTTGATCTGCGCGTTGTCGTGCGCGACCAGCTCCACCACGGCGGCGTGCAGTTGGTTCTCATCTCGTGAGGGGGCCGTGCAACCTTCCAGGTAGCTCACATAGCTGCCTTCATCCGCGATGATCAGGGTGCGCTCAAACTGGCCCGTGGACTTGGCGTTGATGCGGAAGTAAGTGGAAAGCTCCATGGGGCAGCGCACGCCCTTGGGCACATAGCAGAACGAGCCATCGGTAAACACCGCTGAGTTCAGAGCGGCATAGTAGTTATCAGTAGTCGGAACGACTGAACCCAAGTACTTGCGCACCAGCTCTGGATGGTTTATTACTGCCTCGGAAAATGAGCCAAAGATGATGCCCTTTTCCGCCAGTTTATCCTTGAAGGTGGTGGCCACCGAGACGCTATCGAATACGGCGTCGACGGCGATGCCCGCCAATAATTCGCGCTCATGCAGAGGTATGCCCAGCTTCTCGTAAGTTTCCAGCAGCTTCGGGTCGATCTCTTCGAGGCTCTTGGGGCCGTCTTTTTTTAACTTAGGGGCGGAGTAGTACGAGATGGCCTGGAAATCAATCGGATGGAAATTCACCATGGCCCAGTCCGGCTCACGCATTTTTAGCCAATGGCGGTAAGCACTCAGCCGCCACTCTGTCAGCCATGCCGGCTCATGCTTTTTTGCCGAGATCATACGGATGACGTCTTCATTAAGCCCTGGGGGAACCGTTTCCTGCTCAATATCGGTAACGAAGCCGTATTTATACTCTTGATTTACAAGGACTTCTATGTTGTTTGCGGTGCTGCCCATAAAAAGTTTCTCCTCAGCCAAGGCCCATAATACAAACAAAATACTTTTTTGTCAAGATTGCTATACAGAATAGTCAAGATTAATTTCGTCGCAGTTTAGCTTGTGCAATGGGTCAATTTCTATTGCATACACTTTGCCTGAGTTATGATGTTGGATTGTCCTTGAGGAAGCATGGAGATGCCAACCGATTGTCCTCCAAGCTAAAGAGATGGAATGAGCCTAAGAGCCAAAATTCACAAATCGTCCGAACCGTTAGTTTTTTATGAAATTGTTCCTCCCAGCGTAGACGATTCGTCCGAGATGGAGGATCGACTGAAGCTCGCGGGCGACGTGGCGAGCCTGGTCGATGTGATCAACATCCCGGAGATTCGCGACGAGTTGGCCCGTGGCCCGCGCCGGGGGAATTTCCGCGAGCGCATCGAGCCGAGAGTGTTTGCCAAGGCTATCCACGACCGGCATTCGCTGGAAACTTCCGTGAATCGCGTGACGGTCCATGATTCGCTGGATGAACAACGCAGGTGGTTGAAGGAGTCGGCTGAAGTCTACGGCGTGCGGGATCTCATTCTGGTCGGGGGTGAATCTGTGCAGTTTACCTATCCCGGTCCTAGTGTTTCTGAAACTGCAAAGCTCGCCAACGCGGAAAAGTTGGATTTACTGCTGGGAGGGATCACCATACCTTCGCGGCCACGCGAAGCGGAGCGCATACTTGCCAAGCATAAAAGCGGTATCGAGTTCTTCACCACTCAGGTATTGCTGGATGCCGCGCCCACGGTCCGTCTTCTGCAGGCGCTGGATGGCGTGAAAGCGCATTTGATACTTAGCTTCACGCCTGTCAGCCATCCCCGCGATCTGACCTTTTTGAAGTGGCTGGGCGTGGGCGTGCCGGAGTCGCTTGCAATCAGTATAGATCAGGCCCCGGAAAGGGAATCGGCTGCTACTTTGTCCATTGAACTGGCTAAGCGGATTCTTCAGGAGGTCTTCAGCCACCTCACCCCGCTTTCTCCTGCCATCGGTATTCAGGTGGAGCGCATCACCAAGCGCAATTCCGCCGCTGCTTTACAGATGCTTATCGAGCTTGCGGATTTTTATCCTAAACTATTGCGTCAAACAGTGTCCGCAATGCCTGTAGATACTACTCAGCCGAAATGACGCCTTCTCCGGGTGCGGCTTATAGGGAGAAAAACGCTTGGATTCAGAAGTCGAATCTCCAGACCAAATGCCCGCAGCGTACCGGGAGCAGCGCGAAAAGATTGCCGCCAAGTCGGCCAGCGTGGGTGTCCTCGGACTTGGCTATGTGGGGCTTCCGCTGGCGATGGAACTGGCGCGGGCTGGATTTCGTGTTACGGGAATCGATATTGATGCGAGCAAGGTACGTGATATCCGGGCCGGGAAATCCTACATTGCAGATGTTTCATCGGAAGAGCTTGCCGCTCTCGTTCAGTCAGGACGTTTGAGCGCTACTGAGAACTACGAGGCCTTGGCGTCCTGCGATGTAGTTGACATTTGCGTGCCTACCCCGCTGCGCAAGACCAAAGATCCAGACCTGTCGTTCATCCTCTCCGCCGTCGAGCAAATTCAGCGGTTTCTGCATCCGGGAATGCTGGTGATACTCGAGAGTACGACCTACCCGGGCACCACCGAAGAGCTTGTTCTGCCACGGCTGGCCGAAAGCGGGTTACGGGTTGGGGAACAATTTTTCCTCTGCTTTTCACCAGAGCGAGTTGATCCCGGCAATGCCAGCTACCATACTCACAATATCCCGAAGGTAGTGGGCGGCGTAACCAGGCGTTGCGCAGAACTGGGTGTATTGTTCTATCAGCAGGCCATAGAGACCGTGGTCCCGGTCTCTTCCACTAAAGTGGCGGAGATGGTGAAACTGCTTGAGAACACCTACCGCTCCATCAACATCGGGTTGGCCAACGAGATGGCCATGCTTTGCGATCGCATGGGAATCGATGTCTGGGAAGTTATTGACGCGGCGGCCACCAAACCTTTCGGTTTCATGCCCTTCTATCCCGGGCCTGGACTTGGTGGTCACTGCATCCCTGTTGACCCTTTTTATCTTTCCTGGAAGGCAAGGATGGATGGCACCACGGCCTACTTTATCGAGTTGGCGGGACGCGTCAATTCTTCCATGCCTCAGTTTGTGGTCCAGAAAATTCAGTCTGCACTCAATCAGCGCACGCTTACCGTGAACGGTGCGCGCATTCACCTGTTGGGTGTGGCCTATAAACGCGATGTCGCCGATACCCGCGAATCGCCAGCGCTGGACGTGATGATTTTGCTCGATCGGCTGGGTGCCCGGTTGTCCTACAGCGACCCGCACGTGCCTCGCATCAGCCTGGACGGTTGTACTTGTGAGGCGGCACCGGTCTTCCCTGCATGCCGCGATGCAGCGTGCGTCGTGCTCCTCACCGATCACACCGCATTCGACTACGCCGCGATTGCGCAGCAGTCGCCATTGATTGTAGATTCACGCAATGCCTTCCGTGACTTTCCATCCCCGCACATTATTAAGTTATAGACCATTTTCCTGGATCGTGTAATCGAGCCGCGACCGAGAGGGAGCGGTCCGGTGCAACGGTCGCTGATAATCGTCCAGCGGGATAGCTCCCGCTCGGTTGTGGCTGGGTCGAGCAACAAGACGGCTAAGGTAAGAACTGTGGCCAATCGTGAAACTTATCGCGATGGGTATCGATCTGTATGCGCCACCCGTCCGTGCGGATACTCAAGGCTCCTTGCTTGGCGGTGCTGTATACCGGAATGCCGGCGGCAGAAAGGGCTTCGATCACTTGGGGGCTGGGATGCCCGAATCGCCCGAAGGCGCCGACTGACATGAATGCGAAACCTGGATTTACTTGCGCAAGAAACTCGGGAGTCGTGGATGTCCGGCTGCCGTGATGCGCGACTTTCAGGACATCGCTGGCAAGCTGCTTGCCACTGCCAGTAAGTAATTGCTCCATGCGGGACTCAATGTCTCCCGCGAGCAGAATGCTCCGTTGGCCCATTGCCAACCGCAACACAATCGAGTCGTCGTTGCTGACTTTTCGCGGTGCCCAATCAGGTGGCGGCGACAATACTTCCACTTGAACCCCGTCGATTTTCCGTGCGCTGTTCTCCGTTTGGCTAGTTACCGGCCAAATGATTTGGGCTCCCGCGGCACGGGCGAGATTACGCAGCCGGTCCATTTTTCGGTCCGCGGCGTCCGGACCCATCCAGAATTCCCCTAGCGAAAAATTTTCAAATATGGCCTCGAGGCCGCCCATGTGATCAAAATGATCGTGGGAGAGAACCACATAGTCGAGCCGTGTGATGCCACGATTCCAGAGGTAGGAGGAAACCACCGTTTCGCCTATGTCCTGCCTGCGAACGGGAGAGCCAGGGATGGGGATGCTTCCTCCCGCATCAATCAGCATCGTGGTGCCCTGGGGAAAGCAGACCAACAGCGCGTCGCCCTGACCCACATCGATTGATGTAACTTCGAGTTGGCCTGAGGCGCAACTCGTCCCCGGTCGCATCCACGTCAGCGCAACGCAACAGGCGATCAACAGGGCGGCCGTCGCGCCACTCCATTTTGAACGGAGGGCAATTAGTGCAGCCAGCGAAACTGTCGTCAAAAGAAAAACCAGTGAAAGCCAAAATGGAGGAGTGGCCACCCGGCTGTTGAGGGCCGTTAATTCCGCCGCGAGTTCTGTTGTTGTCGTCAGCGCCGCGATAGTCCAGCCAAGCAGTGGAGCCAATAGTTGAGCCAGCGGCGGGGCCAGGTAGACCAGCGGCACGAGGATGATCCCGAGCATCACGATGCAGCTAGCCGTGGGCAGGATCAGCAGATTGGCCAGTACGCCGGACCACGTCAGCCGGTGGAAATAGAGTGCGGTTACCAGAGCATATCCAGCTTGCATGGTCGCGGTGAAAAGAAGCGCCTCCGCCAGACTGATTACCATCCATGCGCTGGATCGCAGTGTCTCCCGAATCCCCCGCTGCAGCCTGCTGGATTCGCGTGATGGAACAACCAGATAATCGATCAGCGTTCGCAGATCCATGCGGAATTGCGCTTGGGTCGGCGTGAATCGGCTGTCGCCATTTTCGTCGAATAATTCCCGTAGCGCGGAACGGAGCGGTGAGATAGTCCACTCGACAGCGGGCAGGGCAATTGCGGCCAGCGTCAACACGGCAAGGAAAGAAAGTTGGAATCCCCAATCCCACAGATCGGATGGATGCAGTATCAACAACAATAGCGCGGTTGCGGCCAGTGAATTAATTAGAGCGCGGCGTCGGAAGAACAATCGTGCTATGAGATAAACGAGAAACATCAGGGAGGCGCGAACAATGGGAATCTCCGATTGCGCCAGCAGAGCAAAGCTGGCCACTGATCCAAACACGATTAGTGAAGAAAGCCAGTTCGGAAGGCACAGGCGTATGAGTAGTAGCAGCAACGGCACGGCGAAGACGGCTACGTTCCACCCCGAAATTACCAGTACATGGTACGTGCCGCTTTCCTGAAAGGCACGCTCAGTGCGCGGGTCGAGCCAGCTATCATCGCCCAGGAGCATGGCTTTCAGAATGCTCTGCTTTACGGGCTGTCCCGCAAACAAACGCTCGATGGCTTTCAGCGAACCTTCGCGAGCGCGGAAAACTACGCCACGCCATCGGGATCCAGCTTGGCCGGGCAACACTTGCAGGTCGGTCTTGCGGTTCCGCAACAAGGCGGTAAAGGAGATGCCTTGCCGACGCATGGAACCAGCGTAATCAAAGGAGCCGGGGTTGCCAAAGTTGCGGGGCGCGCGCAGATCACGTAACGAGATCGCCACGCGCGAACCGTAGTCGAGACGGAGCGGAGGCTCCTCCTGGTTGCGCGGATAATAGTAGACGCGAATTGCTCCCGAGGTAGGGAAGAGCAGTTCATTCTGCTCGATTTGCTCAACAGCAAGGTCAATGACGTAAGTCCCCGGACGCGCCTGACTGGGAGTGAGAGCCCAGCCGTGAATTTTTACTTGTTGCCCAGGATTAATACTCCCGTTGCGCGAAAGTGATTCGATATGATTCGGCGGCGGATTAATGCGCTCAAAGGACGCAAGAAACGCGCCGCCAACAAAGACGCCAATCCACGCGCCGAGCAGCGCGGGCCACAACTTTTTTTTGAAGCTTAGTAATGATGCCAGCAGAACGGAAGCAATCAGTACAGCTAGTTGTTCATGAGCGCGAAGATGGAAGTAGGGAGCTGTGGCGATTCCGCCGGCAAACGCCAGCGCAACGGGAAGTAGAGGCGAATAAGTCAATCCAGCCGGTCCCCGGTCTGAGGAATGTGAACTATCGCCATCGTCCGGCAGTGTGAACGAGCGCTTACGCAGGCCGCGCCATGTGGACAATGGCCTCCAGATGATACGTCTGCGGGAACAGATCAATCAAGTGGACCGAAGTGATTTTGTACGAAGCCAGCTGAAACACCGCTAGATCTCGAGCCAGCGTAGTCGGATCGCAGGAAACGTACACCATGCGGCGCGGGCGCATCGCGACGATCGCATCACGCACTGGAGGGGATAAGCCATGTCGTGGCGGGTCTACCAGGACCAAATCCCACGGCTGGCGTGAGGGTTTGGATGCGATGAAAGATTCGGCGGTGATGGGGTAGACATAAACCTGCGAAGCAGCGACACCGGAATTGGTCTGGAGGTCGCCGGATGCGGATGGATGCGACTCCACTGCGATCACATGCTCGAAGCGACGCGATAGCGGCAGTGTGAAGAATCCTACTCCCGCGAACAAGTCGAGCGCGCGCACGCCGCGCGCATCGCCCAGCGCGGCGTCAATCATCTTTGCCAGCAGGCGGCGGTTGGTCTGGAAAAACGAGTGGTGGCTGACACGGTAATGAAACTCACCAGACTTCATGGTGACTGCGCCGGAGCCCCATATCCTGTTGTGCGGTGGTTCACGATGCACCAGGCGGTTCCTGGCGCCTTGCCGAATGGGCTCAAATTGTTGCGTCCAGCATACCGACTCAAATTTTGGCAGTGCGGCCATCCATGCGTCGCCAAATACTCCGGGCCCTGAATCACGCGCGGTAATTGTCGCCATCAAGGAACGGTCCTCATCGGTGGCGAATAGTTCAATCTCCACGGCGCCGTCTGGGAAAATGGAAGTTAGTTCACCAGCGGCCAGCGAACGAATCGCCGCCTGCAGGCCGGGCGAGCTGATGGCACAGGCGTCGACCGGACACAGTTGCTGCGACTGGCTTTCGAGATACCCCAGACGAAACTCGTTGCCATTCTTTCGCGCATGGAGACGGATGCGATTCCGGTACTCCCACGGCTCGGCGGAGATGGTTTCGATGGGCACGTCGAACTTTAGCTTGCCGATGCGCTCGAAGCACTCGGCGAGAATATCGCGCTTCCATTCGAGTTGGCGGGTGTAGGGAATCTGCTGATGATGGCAGCCGCCACAGTTCGTAAAGAACGGGCAGGGCGGTTCGATGCGATCCAGGCTGGCCGCGAGAACCTGGATCAGTCGCGCCCGCCGAACGCCTTTCTTGGCCGGTTCGATCTCCACCGCCACGCGTTCGCCCGGAAGCGCGCCCGGCACCAGTACGATGCCCTCCGGCGTGCGCGCCAGCCCTTCGCCGCCATAAACAAGCTTCTCGATGGTTACTTCGCTCGCTGCTGTCTCTGCCGTTGTCATTGAAATGGGCGCTTCTTTCTCATCAGGTTCACAGATAGAACATAGGTCTTACAAATAGAACAAACTTAGGCGCGGCAGTTCGGATATCTCCAGAATCTTCCGAATCTCAAACTGCTTTTCCAAATCTCTAAGCTGGGCGCTGGACATTTTGCCACGGAACGGCGCGAGTTGACGGTCGCGCTCGCCGCGTATGACCACCAAAGCCTCCTCTGCGCAGCCCTGCATCAGGATGGAGAACATCTTCTCCTCCAAAATGCTCATGCGCTGCTCCATAGCCTGCAAGTCCAGCGCCTGACCCGCGCGCGTCAGCGCAGATTGTTCGCGCAAAGAGGCCGCAATCGCCGACAGGTTGGTGGCGGATTCCGCGCGCCCTTGCTCGAACATTCCTTCCGCTGCCCGAGCCACCGCCGAGGCGTTCTTCTCCAGATAATCCGCCAGCGCTTCGTGCGGAAACGGCGGTGGCGTGGCCGCATGGGGCAGACCCGCATGATCCTTTTCCTCGGCCGCCTCCAGCACCGCCTGATGACAATAGGCCAGCCCATTCACGCGGCGCGTCTTTCCTTTACGCTGTTCATACTTTTCAAAAGTGTGGTCGATGCCCTTCAATATGGCCTCGATGGGAATGTCGGCCTGCTTCCACGAGTCGATCAACGCCCAGTCGAGCGTGGTCAGCAGGATGGCTGTGCCGCGCTTTTTCCAGAAGTACTCTTCAATCTCGGTGAAATAGTTGAAGTAGTTTTCCATAGAAGCATTGGTTGGATCGGCCTGGAGGTGGCCGAGGTCGGCATGCGGATGAGTCGATGTTGCCGCGGGATGTAGGTCAGCGTTTACGGGAGGACTCCTTGCGCGAGCGCTGTTTTTTCCCTTGCTCCCAGTACAGGCGAAGCCCTTCCAGCGTCAGATGTTCATCGACTGCTTCGATGTATTTGGACCCTCCTGCGATCAGCGCCGCCTGTCCGCCTGTGGCTACCACATGCGTGCGCGGTCCCAGCTCGTTTTTCAGGCGCTCCAGGATGCCGTCCACCATGCCGACAAATCCATAAAAAAAGCCGGCTTGCAGCGAACGGGCCGTGTTGGTGCCGATGATCTCTCCCGGATCGCTGATCTCCACGCGAAACAAACGCGCGGCGCGTGCCGACAAGGCATCGGCGGCAATGCCGATGCCGGGCGCGAGTACTCCGCCCATGTACTCGCCATTCCGCGAGACCACATCAAAATTGATCGCCGTGCCGAAGTCGACCACCACGCAGGGGCCGCCGTACTTGGCGTATGCCGCAATGCCGTTGGCGATGCGATCCGCGCCCACCTCGAGCGGATTGTCATAGAGCACCGGCATCACCGTGCTCTCTCCCGCGGAAACAAAAATGGCCTGGCGTTTGAAGTAGCGCTCCGCCATCTGGGCCAGTGTGCTATTGAGCGGCGGGACTACACTGGCGATCACAACACCTTCGATACGCGCATGCGCCATTCCCGCCAGCCGGAACAGGTCGCGGGTGAGGATTCCGTACTCGTCCACAGTCTGCTCACGCGCGGTGCGCAGCCGCCAGTCGGCGACCAGCTTGTCGCCGGAATACACGCCTAGCACGGTATTGGTGTTGCCGACATCCATGGCCAGCAGCAGCTTGTTGGATGCACTGGTTTGTTTTGTGGCTGGTTTCAGCGGATCATCCTCTACTCTATGGAATTCCTGCGGCGAAGTTCCTGCAGAGGCCGCACTTACTTACAGTGGTCTTACGTGGCCCGCAATTATTTTTTCCAACCCACCGTCATCGCGGCGCAAAAGCAGAACGCCCTCTGGCGTTAGACCCTCTGTTGTTCCGGTTATAAAATGCCCGTCTTCACCGGCGCGGACGCGTTTGCCGCTGGCATAACTGGAGATGGTTGAAAATCGCTTCAGTATCGGTTGCGCGCCGTCCACCAGTAATGAATTATAGTCCTCCTCCAGCCGCTTCAGGACGGAAATCAGCAGATCCACACGCGGGATGGGCTGCCCGGCCTCCAATAATAACGATGTTGGCTCCGTCTCCAGCCCTTCCGGAAACTCCGTGTTGTTCACGTTGATGCCAATGCCCAGCAGCACGTGCCACCGTCGCTCCGATTGGGCGCGTTCTGGATCGGCGCGCATCTCTACCAGTATTCCGGCGCATTTTTTCTCGCTAATCAATAAATCGTTGGGCCAGCGCAGGTCCACTCTGTCGGAAACGAACGGCCGCACGGCTTCGGCCAGACTAACGCCTGCCATCAGTGTCAGCATCGGCGTGGCCGCGGGCGCGAGAGTGGGGCGAAGAATCAGCGTGAAGTAGAGACCCGCGCCGGACTCGGAGACCCACTGCCGCCCGAGCCGCCCTCGCCCAGCGGTCTGTTCCTCCGCCATCACCAGAGTGCCGGTGGGAGCGCCCGCTTCCGCGAGACGCGCGGCCTCCGTCATGGTCGAGTCCATGGTCTCGTAAAAATGAAACGGGCACCCGAATCGTTCATGACGGGCATCGCCTGCGCCACTGGAAGCCAATGACTGCCGGACGGCTGCGGCAATGTAATTCTCCGGCATGAATATTCTCGGGGTGCGGCGATTCGATGTGGCCAAAAAGTTGGTCTGGCTAGTTCAGGGTTCTAAGAGTCTCAGTGATCTTGGTTATCAAAATTGAGACTTCCTCGCTGCGCTTGCGCATTCCTGCAACGATATGCGCCGGGGCCTTGGCAAGAAAGTTCTCATTGCCGAGCTGGTTCGCGAGCGAGATTGTTTCCTTCTCAAGTTTCTGCAATTCCTTTTCGAGACGAATGCGCTCGGCGGCGGGGTCAACGGCGTCCGACAGCGCGATACGCAGCGCATATCGTGGCATGGATCGCACGGCCCCACCGGCCTCCGCCAGCGGTTCGTTGCTGACTTCGAGCGCGCTGACCGTGCTGAGTCTCTCGATGGCATTGCGGTAACGCGTCGCCGCTTGATTCGTAGCATCGTCCCTGCCGCGGAGCTGCACAGGGATTTTTTTCTTGGCATCCACCTTCATTTCGGCGCGCATGTTGCGGATATTGACGATGATGTCTTGGAGCAATTGCATATCCTGCTCGGCCGCTTCGTTGATCCATGTAGGATCGGCGGCGGGATATTTTGCACGAGAAATGGAGCCGTCGCGCGGGGCCAGACGCTGCCAGAGTTCTTCCGTGATGAACGGCATCATCGGATGCAGCAGGCGCAGCGCAAGGTCAAGCGCGCGACAGAGGTTGTCGGCGGATGCGGCCAAGCGCGCGGGATTTCCCGCGTCGGCTTCAAAGCTGAGCTTCTTCAGTTCCAGATACCAGTCGCAGAACTCGCCCCAGAAGAAGTGATAGACCTCATGCGCGGCATCGTGGAAGCGGAACGCGTTCCACGCATCAGCGGTAGTGGCGGCGAGTCGGGAGAGGCGCGAGAATATCCAGCGATCCTCGAAGGAAACTTCTTCGTCACCAGCGCTGGAAGCCGCGACGGGACGAAAATCGCCGTTTGACGGCGGCGTCCATTCGGTGATGCCCGCCTTTTCAAGCGACATGGTCAGGAAGCGCGACGCGTTCCAAATCTTATTGGCGAACGCGCGATAACCCTCCATGCGATCTTCCGACAAGGCAATGTCGGTGCCCGGCGCGGCCATTACGGCGAGGGTGAAGCGCACCGCGTCCGTGCCGTATTTTTCCGTGACTACCAAAGGATCAATCACGTTGCCCTTGGTCTTCGACATTTTTTGTTTATCGGCGTCGCGCACGAGCTGGTGGATGTAAACCGTCTCGAACGGAACTTTGCCCATGAATTCGATGCCCATCATCATCATGCGCGCCACCCAGAAAAACAGGATGTCGAAGCCGGTGATCAGCAGTGATGTCGGATAGAACGTGGCCAGGTCGCGTGTCTGCTCGGGCCAGCCGAGTGTGGAGAATGGCCACAACGCGGAGCTGAACCAAGTGTCAAGAACGTCGGTGTCCTGCCGCAGCGCCGAGCCGCCGCACTGCGAACATTGGGCCGGCGTCTCGCGCGCAACGATCACTTCGTTGCAGCCCTCGCAGTGCCACGCGGGGATGCGGTGGCCCCACCAGAGTTGGCGCGAGATGCACCAGTCGTGAATGTTGCGCATCCACTCGAAATAAATCTTAGCGTAATTTTCGGGAACGAATTTGGTGCGGCCATCTTCCACTGCTTTGATCGCCGCGTCGGCCAGTGGGGCGACCTTGACGAACCATTGTGTGGACAGGCGTGGCTCAACGGGGGTCTTGCAGCGTTGACAGCGGCCCAACGGCAGCGCGTGCGGCTCCAACTTTTCGAGCAGGCCCTGCTGCTTCAGGTCTTCGAGTATCCGCTTGCGCGCTTCGTAACGGTCAAGATCGGCATACGCTCCGGCGTTTATGTTCATCCGGCCCGTTTCGTCCATCACGTCGATCTGCGGCAGGTTGTGGCGCAGGCCAGCCTGGAAATCGTTGGCGTCGTGAGCGGGGGTTACCTTCACCACGCCGGTGCCGAACTCTGGGTCGGCCAGTTCGTCGAGGATGAAGGGTATCTCACGATTCATCAGCGGCAAGCGCACCGACTTGCCGTGAAACTTCGTGTAGCGCTCGTCGCGCGGATTGACGCAAACGGCGGTGTCGCCGAGCATCGTCTCGGGCCGCGTCGTTGCCACGATCACAAATTCGTCGCTACCGATCACCGGATAGCGAATGTGATAGAGATGCCCGGGCTCCTGCTCGTGGACGGTCTCGAGATCGGAGATGGCCGTCTGGCAGCGCGGGCACCAGTTGACGATGTACTTGCCGCGATAGATGAGCTTCTTTTCGTAGAGCGTGACGAAGACTTCGCGCACCGCGGCAGAGAGGCCGGGGTCCAGCGTGAAGCGCTCACGCGACCAGTCACAGGACGCGCCGAGGCGCAGCATCTGCCGCTTAATCGTGTCACCACTCTGGCCCTTCCACTCCCAAACCTTTTCCTCGAACTTTTCGCGGCCTAGGTCGCGCCGCTTGACGCCCTGCTCGGCAAGCTGGCGCTCCACCACCATCTGCGTGGCGATGCCAGCGTGGTCCGTGCCCGGCAGCCACAGTGTGTTGAAGCCCTGCATGCGCTTCCAGCGCACGATGATGTCGATGAGCGTATGCTCCAGCATGTGTCCCATGTGTAGCGAGCCGGTAACGTTCGGCGGCGGAATTACCAGCGAAAACATGGGTCGATTGGAGTCGGCATCGGCCGTGTAAAGGCCTTTCTCCACCCACTCGCTCGCCCAGCGCGGCTCAATCTCACCCGGATTATAAGCTTTCGCAATCTCAGCCATAGAAACTCTGATTATGCAGTCTGGCATGGCGGAGCGTCAATTGGACTACAGCGAGGCATTTTTTCAGATAATACCATTTGTGCTCGATAATGATCCGCATATTAGGCAGGAAGGCCCCGATGGACGCCAAAAGGATAATCGAAGAGTTTCAGGATTACCTGGCACCCAAGCTCGATGTTTATGAGCAGGCCATATATCTATACGTTCTGAGACATAGCCGCCTTCAAGGTATTGACGAAATCGTCATAGGATTCAAATCCGCGAAACAAAGAATGGCATTGGGGGTAGGGGCGAAGGGCACGCCAATAGCCGATAATACATGCTATGAAAAACTGCAATCACTCAAGCAAAAAGGCTGTCTCGCAATTCTCGGAACGGAACGAAATGGAACTCGCATCAAGCTTTCATTAGCTTCAGAAATGGGGGGGGGTAATTCCAAAAGGTGGAAGCTACCTCGCCATTGAGTCTTGACGATATGGATTTTTTCAATCTTCCTGCAAATCGTCCGCTAATTGTCAAAAGAGAGGGTCATGCTTGCTTCTATTGTTTGCGCAAGCTCAATGACGAGAACTACGTAATTGAACACACGACCTCTCGCCCAACAGGCAATTCTTCATATCGCAATGTGGTCGCAGCATGCCGCGACTGCAATAACCAGAAGGGAAGCACTTCGGCAGAATATTTTCTTGGAGACTTGTGCCGTCGTGGGCACCTCAATACGGAGGAATTGGAACATCGGCTAGGCCGTTTGGAAATGCTGCGTAATGGTGAGCTTACACCTGTTCTCGTATGATGATATAATCGCCCGACATGGAACTAAACGAACAAAACCTCCGGCAACTCCTCGTTGAGCAACGCGACGAATACCAGCGTTATCTGGAGGTATTCGCCGAAGACCTTGGTTCAAAAGTCCAGGCGGTCGGCGAAGGACATCAAGTGGTCCGCCAGGAAATGGCCGAGGGTTTCCGAGATGCGAAACTGGATATGGAGCAGGTTCGCTTTGAAATGGAGCTGGTGCGATCCGAGCTTTCCATCATTCGCAACGATCTGAAACAGAAAGTGGACCGGGACGAATTGGCGGTTCTGGAAGCGGGCGTTGCGAAGCTGGAGCATGAAGTGCGGACAAGGTAGTGCCTGCGGATTTGAGACGCTCGGCTCGTTGCGCCAAATATAAGGAGGGTGACGATGACGCGATTGCGTATCCATCTAGGATGGTCGTTCGGCCTGCTCTTGCTGCTTGGGCTGGCTACCGTAACCTCCTCGCCGCAACATTCTCTCCCAAGGACCGCAAGGGAACGAGCCGGCAGCGGCGCCAGACTGGCTGGGATGCCGCTCTACTTTGAACCCAACCTGGGCCAGGCGAACCAGCAGGTGAAGATGCTGGCGCGCGGAGCCGGGATGTTTTTTCAAAGCGACCATGTCGTGCTGGCATTGCCTTCCGGCCATGCACAGAACACGCCGGTCATGGAGATGCGATGGATCGGTGGCAACTCGTCCGCAGAGATTCTCGGCGAGAGTCCGACGGTCGGGCGATCCAATTATTTTATTGGCGATGATCCGCAGGCATGGGTAACCGATGTGGCCCAGTTTTCCGGTGTCCGCTACCGCGAAGTGTACTCCGGCATTGACGTTGTGTTTCATGCTACTCATGGACAAATTGAATACGATTATATGGTGCAGCCCGGAGCCGACCCCGCGCAAATCAAAATGGAACTCTCGGGAGGCGAGGATTTTAATCTGGATGGTGCGGGGAATCTGACTATTCACACCGCAGGCAACACATTCACGCATCGCGCTCCGGTTGTGTATCAGATGGATCAAGGCGAACGGCAATTGATTGCGGGCGCGTTCCGCGTTTTGTCGGCTGATCCGCTGCAAGTAGGATTCGATCTGGCTGAGTATGACCGCAGCCGCGAGTTGGTGATCGATCCGGTGATTGAGTACGGGCGGTTTTTCGGCGGCAGCCAGGAAGAGGAAATTCTCTCCATCGCCGTCGATAAAGATGGTTTCATCTATATGTCAGGCGAAACGTCGTCGCCGGATCTGCCGCTTTCGGCTGGCAAGCTCGCTCATCCCGCAAGCGTTTTTCAAACGAAGGGCAACACCCTGGCGTTTGTGGCCAAGCTCGATCCCACAGGCACGAAATTGATCTATTGCGCATATCTCGGCGGCAGCAAGACGGCTGTTGGCCACAATCTCAAGATCGACGCCGCTGGCAACGCTTACATCGGCGGGCGCACCGAGGCCAGCGATTTTCCGTTGATGAAACCCATTCAGGCCAAGTTTGGCGGCGGGTCGGATGATGGATTCATCACCAAGCTGAATGCCGCGGGCAACGCGCTGATTTACTCCACCTATCTCGGCGGCAGCGAATACGACCAAGCTCGCGCAATGGCTGTGGACAGCGCAGGCAATGCCTATTTGACGGGGATCACCGAGTCGGCTAATTTTCCGGTGAAGAATCCCCTTCAGGCGAAATACGCAGGCAAGCAGGACACCTTCGCCCTGAAGATCAATCCCGCCGGATCGGCGCTGGTCTATTCCACATATCTCGGCGGAGCAGGCGATGATGTGGGGCACGCCATAACCTTGGATGCTGCGGGCAGCGCGTACATTACCGGCCTGACTAACTCGGCTGATTTTCCCACCGCGAATCCGTTGCAACGAACATTCAAGGGTGGCGAGGGCGACGACGCCATCGTGGTGAAGATCAATCCCGCCGGAACCGCGCTCACGTATTCGACTTTTCTGGGCGGCAGCAAGGATGACGAGAGCCGCGCGATCGCAGTGGACGCTGCGGGCAACGCCACCATCACCGGTTACACCCAATCGCCTGACTTTCCCACCGCGAAGCCGTTGCAAGCGAAGTTTGGCGGCGGGGCGCAGGATATCTTCGTGTCCTCGCTGCGCGCCGATGGCGCCGCGCTCAACTTTTCGACATTCCTCGGCGGCGGCGGAGCTGACTACGGTCGTGGCCTCGCGCTCGACGCGGCGGGAAATGTCTATCTCACCGGCTACACGGACTCTAAAAACTTTCCTCAAAAGAATCCGTTGCAGCCCAATTACGCCGGGGGGACTGCCGACGCTTTTTACGCAAAGCTTGACCGCGCGGGGGCTACGCTAGTCATTTCCAGCTTTCTTGGTGGTGACCTGTATGAGCGAGGGCGAGGCATTGCGGTAAGCGCGCGTGGCGATGTCTACATTTCGGGGCGCACGGAATCGAAGAATTTCCCGGTTACCAAGCCGCATTCACCAGCATTTGGCGGTGGACCGAACGATGCGTTTTTGGTAAAGATTCGGGAGAAGTAAGTAAAAGCAGATACCGCGCTTCCCGATAAATCGGGGCAGGCTGATCAGGATGACAGCGGTTTCAGAGATCGACTAGATGACAGGCGGGCGGCGGGTGTGCCATTCGGTGGCTTGCTCGTAGGCGTAGCCGGCGTGCAGCACGCTGGCTTCGTCCCACATGCGTCCGACAATCTGCAACCCAACTGGCAGGCTGTCCGCGTCGAATCCACAACAAACTGAAAGCGCGGGGTGGCCGGAGGCGTTGAAGCAGCGCGTAAAACGTGTTGCCGCCGTCCTCGCGTCCTCCTCGGTCTTACCTAGCATTACGTTCCTGGTCCCAATGGGAAACGCCGTGAGCGGCGTGGCGGGCGTGATGAGTACATCCACGCTTGCGAATACTTTTTCGAGCGCGATACGAAATTGGTTGCGGGCCAGTTGAGCCAGTACGTAATCGCGGGCGGAGATTTCCTTGCCACGCTCGATGATGAGCCGTACGTCCGCGCCAAGTTCATCAGGCCGCTCGGCAAGATGCTGCGCGTGTCCCGCATGTCCTTCCACCAGCAAAGCCGTGCGGCTGACTTCCGTCAGCGCGGCCATGTCCGGCAGTTTCACAGTGGAGATGCTCGCGCCGAGGTCTTCCATCACCGCTGGCACGCGGCTGAACAGTCGCGCGACTTCCGGGTGTACATCGCGATTGAAGTAATCCTCCGCGACTCCCACGCGCAGGCCTTGCAGGGATTTCCGCAGACTGATCTCCGTCGCCGGGCGGTCGGCGGAGTAGCCATCCTCGGGATCGAATCCAGACAGCACTTGATAGAGGATGCCCGCGTCCACCACGGAGCGGGCCATCGGTCCCACGTGATCGAGCGTCGGTCCCAGCGGATAGACGCCGCGGCAACTGATGCGCCCGAAGCTAGGCTTGAGTCCGGCGACGCCGCAGAACGATCCGGGGATGCGGATGGAGCCGCCGGTGTCTGTGCCGAGAGCGGCGAAGCACATCTCGGTGGCCACGGCCACGCCGGCGCCGCCGCTCGATCCGCCAGAAACACGCTGTGGGTTCCAAGGATTGCGGGTTGGGCCGTAGTGAGGATTATCGTTGGTAATCCCGTAAGCGAACTCGTGCATAGCGGTCTTGCCCACCATCACTGCGCCGGCCTCGCGCAATTTCGTAACTACGACTGCGTCGTGATCGGGGATGAAGTCCGCCATTATCTTCGAGCCTGCCGTGGTGCGCACGCCGGCGGTGTACATCAAATCTTTCACGCTAATGGGAATGCCGTGCAAGGGTCCGCGATTTTCGCCCTTCATGATTTCGCTCTCAGCCTGGCGGGCTTCGCGCAGCGCGGACTCGGCGGTGATGGTAATGAAGGCGTTCAGAAGAGGATTGAGTTGTGCGATGCGCTGGAGCGCCTGCTCGGTCAGCTCGACTGGCGAAATTTGTTTATTGCGCACCTGCGCGGCGACATCGGCTAGATTCATGCGTTAACACCTTGATTGCCACGGAGGCACGGAGACACAGAGAAAAACCTGTTGGGGATAAAAGCAACAAGCCGTAGCAAGGTACTTACACAAAAACTCTCCGTGTCTCTGTGCCTCCGTGGCAATGCGAAATTACTGCTTCATGTGGCGGCGGACGCTGGTTACCACCACGTTGGGCTTGAAGGAGAGAGCGCCGCGCAGGATCAGGCCATTCTGATTATGCAGCAGGCGGTGCCACCACCGGGATGGAACGAACTCAGGCAGCAGCACGGTGACCACATCATTTTCCTTGAACGCGCCAACCTCATCGATAAAGCGCAGCAAAGGTTTCAGCATGGAGCGGTACGGGGAATTGAGAACGATGAGCGGCACGTCCTCGACCCAATGCTGCCATTGAGCGATCAGCTTTTCCGGGTCGTCGTTGTCGACATTTACCTGCACGGCCAGCACATCTTTGGAGAGTGAGCGGGCGTACTCAATGGCACCCAGGCTGGCGCGATTGACGCCAGGCACGGGGACGACGACGGTATGCCGCAGTACGCTGAGACGGTCATAGGTGGCAACCGAGAGTTCCGTGGCGACTTCAAAGTAATGCCGTCGGATGCGCATAAACATCCATACGAGCGCTGGGATAGTCACCAGAACCATCCATGCCCCATGAGTAAATTTGGCCGCCGCCACGATCACCAGAACGGTCGAGGTGGTGAAAGCCCCTAATCCATTCAGGCACATTCGCCAGATATAACCATTGCCGCGCACACGCCACCAGTGAGCAACCATGCCGGCCTGCGACAAAGTGAACGCCACGAAAACGCCCACCGTGTAGAGGGGAATCAGATTGTGCTCGCTGGCGTCATAGAGCACTACCAGGGCGGCTGCGGTAAAACCGAGAAAGATGATGCCGTTGGAAAAAACGAGCCGATCACCCAGGTTGGCGAACTGCCGGGGCAGAAAGCGGTCGCTGGCAATGTAGGAAGTCAAACGTGGAAATCCGGCAAAGGCGGTGTTCGCGGCTAGAACTAGAATGCCCATCGTCGCGGCCTGAAATATGTAATAGATCGTGCCATGCCCAAAACTCAAGCGAGCTAGTTGCGAAAGAATGGTCTCGCCCTCCACCGGCGACAGGTGGTGGTGGGCAGTGGCGGCGGTAATACCCAGGAAGAGTGAGCCGAGAATCACGCCCATGACCATTTGCGTAATCTTGGCGTTGCGTGCTGCGGGTTCCTTGAAAGCCTGCACGCCGTTGGCGACGGCCTCCACGCCGGTCAGCGCGGTGCAGCCAGAGGCAAAGGCTTTCAACAAAATGAAGAACGAGAATGCCTCCCCGGAGGTCGCTGCGGCCTGCACAGGGGTGGCCAGGGACTCCGCGCTGCCGGGCGAAACGAATAAAGCGATGACGCAAAGCCCGTACGCGGCAGCGATGAAAAGATAGACCGGGCCGGCCAGCACACCGGCTGATTCTTTCACTCCGCGCAGGTTCAGCCACATCATGACGCCAATGGCCAGCAGGCACAGTGCCACACGATGAGGGAACATGGAAGGAAACGCCGAAGTGATGGCGGCAATGCCCGCCGCAACGCTCACGGCGACGGTGAGAATGTAGTCGATCAGCAGCGCAGCGCCGCCCACCAGTGCCGCGTACACGCCAAGGTTTTCCTTGGCTACGGTATAGGCGCCGCCGCCGGTGGGATAAGTTTCCAGCGTCTGCCCGTAGGAGATGACCACAATCCACAGCAGGACAATGATCATGATCGCGGCGGGAACGGCCAACTGGAAGGTCGCCGTGCCCGCCGCCACCAGCGCCAATAGAATTGCCTCAGTTGCATAGGCAGTCGACGACAGGCTGTCCGATGCGAAGACGGCCAGGGCGGCCTTCTTGGAAAGTTTCTGCTCGCCCTCCTCGGAAGAGTCGAGCGGGCGACCAACTAATAGATGCTTAAGCCATGTGATCAATGCGTTTCTCTCGGCTCCGGCGCTCCGCATGTGCCTGAATGCATGGGGAATGTAATTAGCAATTCTACTGAGAAACCCGACCAGCGACAACTGGCGCGTGAGACGCGCTACTCCGCCGGGGCGGTTCCTGAGCGCAGGCTCAGCAGATAAGCGCGGATGAACGGATCGATGTTGCCGTCCAGCACGCTGTCGGCGTCGCCCACTTCCACCTTGGTGCGAACATCCTTCACCAAACGGTAAGGGTGAAGCACATAGGAGCGAATCTGGCTGCCGAAGTTGATGCCCATTTTGGCGTCTTCCACTTTCCTGGAAACAGCCTGCTTCTTGGCCAGTTCATGCTCATAGATGCGCGCGCGCAGAATCTTCAACGCGGTGGCGCGGTTCTTGTGCTGGGAACGTTCGTTCTGGCACTGTGCGATCAGCCCGGTGGGCAGATGGGTCATGCGCACTGCCGAGTCCGTAGTGTTGACGTGCTGCCCGCCAGCTCCGCCGGAGCGGTAGGTGTCGATCTTCAGGTCCTCTTCGCGGATGTCCACGGCGATGTTGTCGTCGATCTCAGGAATTACGAAGACGCTCGCAAAGGAAGTGTGGCGCTTTTTCAGTGCATCGAACGGCGAGAGCCGCACCAGGCGGTGAACGCCCACCTCGCTTTTCGCCAAACCGAAGGCGTACTCTCCGGTGATTTCAACCGTGGCAGACTTGTAGCCGGTTTCCTCGCCCTCGCTGAACTCCACCAAATCGGCGCGGAAGCCCTGACGCTCCGCCCATCGAATATACATGCGCAGCAGCATCTCGGCCCAGTCGCAGGCCTCGGTGCCGCCCGCTCCCGCGTGGATGGTCAGAATCGCATTCGAGTGGTCCGTTTCGCCGGAGAGCAGAATGCGCGTTTCCGTCGCCAGGACTTTGTCTTTTAGCAGATCGTATTGAGTGGCCAGATCCTTGGCGACGTCCTCGCCTTCGTGCGCGAGTTCGAACATCACTTCGATGTCCGACTGGCCACGCGCCAACTCCGCATCCTGATGGATGACTTCTTCCAGGCGCTTGCGGCGCTGGAGTATTTTCTGGGTTTGGGTAGGGTCGTTCCAGAACGCGGGGTCGGCGATCTGCTTCTCTAGCGCGGCGAACTCCTCCCGCTTGCCAGGAGCGTCAAAGATAACTCCGAATATCGATGATCTTGCTTTTGAGTTCTACAAACTCCCGCTCGCGTTCGTCGATCATAAGATTACTTCCTCTTCTTGTCAGCTTTCTTCAGTGGGTGGGCACTTTTAGCGTCGCCACGCTTGCCACGCCCTGCGCCTTCCTCGCGTTGGGCGAGTGCAAAAAAACAGCCCAGCAGCGCGAGGCCGCTGGAGCCCATGGCGAACAGGTCGCCGTACTCGGTGTAAAACGTCCGGGCCGTGCCAAACGCCCAGCTAGCCTTCAACACGCCAGCCTGATCCGGCGGCAACTCCGAGACAATCCGGCCATCCGGGGCTATCACGGCGGTCATGCCCGTATTGGTTGCCAGCAGAATGTAGCGGTCATTTTCAATGGCCCTCATGCGCGCCATCAAGAGGTGCTGGTGGCGGGCGGCGGAATCTCCAAACCAGCCGTCGTTGGATAGATTCACCAACACGCCTGCCCCATCATTAACGAAGCGTCGAATCAGATCAGGAAAGATCGCTTCGTAGCAAATGAACGTAGCCAGTTGGCCACCGGGAATCGGGCTGACCACATGCTTCCGCCCCGCGGTAAAATCCGAAACCTCCGCGGTAAGTGAGCGTGCAAAACTGAGCCGCTCGCGCCAGGGTACGTATTCGCCAAACGGCACCAAGTGGATTTTATCATATTGCGAAACCAGCCCGCCGTTGGGAGCCAGCAGCACGGAACTGTTCAGGGCCTTCTCGCGTTGGGAGCCAGGGACGAAGGCTACGATGCCCATCAGGAAATGGCTGTTGGTCTGGCGCGCCAGCCGTTGCGCGTAGGGTCGCGTGAAACCGTCTTCGTGGAAATAGAAATGCGCGGGCATCTCCGGCCAGACGACTAGCGATGGAGTTTTTTGCTCGGGGACCGCGTCGAGCGTGAGCTTGGCCAGCCGCTCGAACAGCGGCGCCTGTGACTGCGCATCCCATTTCTCAAACGCAACCTGTTGCGGGACGTTGGTCTGCACCAGAAAGGCCGATTGATCCGCGACGGGCAGCGCGTCCACGGGAACGAAAGCGAGGGCTCCGACAAGTCCCAACAAGGCCAGCAAATGTAGCGCGGCGAGCTTCGACGGCTTGAGAAACGGCCACAGGATCGCGACCGGAATGGCCACGGTCAAATAGGAAAGGCCATACACTCCGGTCCAGCGGGCGAGCCTCGCCAGTGGGAAATAGTCCGTCAGAAGATATCCGGTGAGCAGCCACGGAAAACCTGTCAGCGCGTGCGCGCGCGCGTATTCCAGGGCCACCCAGAGAAATGGAACAGCAAGCGGTCCCCAGGATAATTTCCAGCAGCGGCCCGCCAGCCAGCCAAAGATTCCCCAGTAGAGTGCCATCACGACGACCAGCAGCAGCAGAACGCCGCTGGCTTCCATGGCGCTCAGCCCGCCGTACTCGCGCTGCACGGGGTAGAGCCAATAGCATGTTCCGGCGAAGAAAAGCGTCCCGCCCAGAAAACCGCCGAGGAAGCGGCGCGCGCCGGAGGCCTCGCGCGCCCCGTGAATCAGCAGCGGCAACAGCGCGACCATGCCCAGAGGGAGCAAGTTGAATTTAGGGAAGGCCAGCGCGAGCAATGCGCCCGAGCTCGCGGCCAGCATGACGGGAACGAGTGATGGAGAATCTTCGCGCGGCTGATCTGCCAAGGAGAATGAACCTGCCTACTCAAAGTCGACCTGCTCAAGTCGATCGGATGCTGCCTGCGGAGAGAGGCCCCCAGCCAGCATGAAGTCATCATCATATCGCCGACAGCCGCCCACGCGCCAGAGTGCCGCAGGTGGCTCATAGTATGCGAGCGGCTCGGTTCAGGCAGCAGCAAGAATGTCTTAGTAGTACGCCAGATAGTGTTCCAGCTCCCAGGGATGGACGTGCGACGAGTAGTCCTTCCATAACGCCTGCTGGGCTTCCATCAAATAGCGATAGATCACCGGGCCGAGGCTCTCCTGCACGATTTTGTCCTTGCGCAATGCGACACTGGCCTCATGCAGATCGGCCGGCAGCGGGTCAATATTGAAGCGTGCGCGCTCGCGGGCACTCATGCGGTAGATGTTCTTGCTGATGGGCGGGCCGGGGTCCAGCTTTTCCTCAATGCCGTGCAGTCCCGCGCGCAGTACGGTAGCGAAAGCCAAATAGGGATTGCAGGATGGATCGGGGCTGCGCAGCTCGCAGCGAGTCTGATTGCCGCGATTGGGTGGCACGCGCACCAGCGGATTCACGTTGCGTTCCGACCAAACCAGATGCGTGGGCGATTCAAAGCCCTGCACCAACCGCTTATACGAATTGATCAGCGGGTTGGTTACCGCCGTGAATCCACGCGCATGGGCCAGCAGTCCCGCGATGAACTGCTTGCCTGTTTCGCTCAGCCCGTGCTCATCCTTGGCATCCTCAAAAACGTTTTTGCTGCCCTTGAGCACCTGGATATGCAGATGCATGCCCGAGCCGTCGCGGCCATAGATTGGCTTCGGCATAAATGTAGCGTGAAGGCCCGCCGCGCTGGCCACGGAGCGCGTCAGCATGCGCATGGAAGCGATGATGTCGGCCATCTGCAATGCCGGAGTTTCCCGCAGATCGATCTCATGCTGACCGGGCGCGATCTCATGGTGCCCGGCCTCAACGACATGGCCTGTGGCCTGCATTTGGGAGACGATGCGGCGGCGCGTTTGCTCGCCGCGATCATGCGGAACCAGATCAAAGTAGCTGCCGGGGTCCTCCGTGCGCGTGGTCGGCTTCATCTGCGCGTCGCGCTGGAAGAGAAAGAACTCGATCTCCGGCGCGATCAGGACTGCGTAGCCGAGCTTGCTGTATTGCTCGATCATGAGTTTTAGTCTGGTGCGCGGACATCCTTCGAATGCGGAATGATCCAGATCGTGGACATCGCAGGTCAGCCGCGCCGCGCGAGTCTCGCCAGCCACCGCAGCCGAGATGCGCAAGGTCTCCAAGTCTGGCTTCAGTAGCAGCTCCGACTCGATGGTGCGATGGAATCCTTCCAGCGCCGAGCCGTCAAATATGACCTCGCCAGCCAGAGCATGATCGAAGCGGTTCGCGGGGATCTCCACGGTCTTGATGGATCCAAGGATGTCGGTAAACTGCAAGAGCAGCAGTTCTACCTTCTCCTCGCGTAGCATATTCAGAGCATCGGAGCTGATCATCTATCTCTCCCCTGTGCGGATGCGATTCCTCACCCAGCGACCACAGTGTAAGTATACGTCATTATTTAAATAATATATATGCGTTAGGTTGACATCAATATGAAAGTATTTAGCAGCTAATACGAAAAATACAAAAGTATTTTTGCAATATACGCCAAATACCATTGACAGTTTAGAAATATGCGGTTATTCTTTGTTTCTGATTTGACATGCATCCGTGCCGGAGCTGCCAAGGCGACATTGTACCTTTCCGATGATGCCTCAGCAAGGTGGCACGGTGATTTTTCAGATTTGTTTGGGGTTGGTCAGTTAGATTCGGTCAGGCAGCATTGATTTAAAGATTTGTCGATTTTTCTGGAGAGCCTTTCCACGCGAGCCTTCGGGGAGTAGACTAGTCTTCGGTTCGTGCCAGCGTGGTTCGCGCGAACTGTGCGTTTCAGAAATAAAAAAGGTTCGCGTTCACGCGGGTCTTGTTCAATCCTCCCCTGTAGCGGGGGCATATTCCGGGAGTGAGACTGATGAAAAAACTAGAGTGCATCATCCGGCCGCATAAGCTCGAGGAAGTTCGGGAGGCGCTGGACAAGGTGGACGTGCACGGCATGACCGTAACGGAAGTGCGCGGATTCGGACGGCAGAAGGGCCACGCCGAGCACTATCGCGGCGTGGAGTACAAAGCCGAGTTCCAGCCCAAGCTCAAGCTGGAGATTCTCGTCCGCGATGACCAGGCCGCCGACGCCGCCAAGACCGTGCAGGACGTCGCCAAGACCGGCAAGTTCGGCGACGGTAAGATCTTCATCTCCCCGGTCGAGGACGTCATCCGCATCCGCACCGGCGACCACGGCGAACAAGCTCTCTAACCTTCCCTGCGACTTTCCAATCGGCGGTCGGCCTGCACCCACGCAGCGCCGGCCGCCTGATTGTTTTCTCCGCCACAAATTCTGCGGCTCGTGCGGCGGAATATAAAGTATCCACGTTCACAGTTTCTCTCACTCTGACTAAATTCCGGGGTTCGGGATTGGGGTTCGGGAACACGCGATCCCGCGCCGACCGTCATCGCCCTGAATGGCTCCTTCTCCGGGCGCGCTTCGCCTCTAAATCATTCAATTTTCCCAACCCATCCGTCCTGACAAGCTTCGGCGAATTCATCCGCAGATTACTCCGATTGTTTTGCGCTCTGCGGAATCTGCGGAATTTGCGGATCACCCGCCTGCGGCCGGAACTGGGGTTTTCCATTGGCCCACTTGCTGACGCGCGCGGCACTGTCACGCAACACCTGCACGCAAGACGGTCACGCAACACGGTCAGGCGGGAGGCGCCGGCGCAGGGGGTTGCAGCGCTTCATTCACCTTTACCACAATAGCCCCCCAGCTTGCCTCAGGTATTTTCTTGCCTTGCGCGTCGGTGAGGTAGAAGACGTCGAAGGCCATGGACTTTTCCGTCGAGAGCTTGGCGAAATTGATGTTCAGGCCCAGGTGGTTGAGACAGGTGGCGATGCTGTAGGCGAAGCCGAGGCGGTCCTCGCCGAGCACTTCGATGACCGTACACTGGTCGGAGATTTCGTTGTTGAGCGTCATGCGCGGGGCGCGATGCGCCGGGGCCGCGGGACGCTCCGTCATGCGGCCAACCAGTTCTTCCACCGACTGCGCGCCCTTCAAAACATTTTCGAGCGTGGCCGCGATGCGCCGTAGGCGGGCGGGTTCCTCGATGGCGTCGCCGCGCGGTGTGGAGATCCAGAGCATGTCCACGGCGATGCCGTCCTGCCGTGTATCCAGACGCGCGCCCAGGATGTTCACCTCCAGCGCGGCCAGCGTGCCGGCTACGCGCGCGAACAAGCCGCGCACATCGGGGCAACATAGCAGCAGGACGGTGAAGCCCTGCTCGGGAAATGGCAGAAAGGCCACGGCAGGCTCGCCTTTCACGGCGCGGCGGGCCAACAGGATCTGGCGCATGATCAGTTCCGGCCTCATGCCCAGCGGGTAGCGATGCGGCATCCGCGCCAGATGGCCATCGGTCCAAACTTGAGCCAGTTCCGCCGTGCTCGGGCGGTCGCCAAGCGAGGCATCCGAAGTAGCAGGGGAGTCGATCAGCAGGCGCGAGACCTGCGCGCGCATTTCGCGCAACTGCTCCTCTTCTTGCGCAGTGGCGGCTTCGCGGCCCAGCAACTCCAGATGCGTTTTTTCGTACAGCTCCCAGAGCAGCGAATTCTTCCAGTCGTTCCATACTTCCGGCGCCACCGCCGCCGTGTCGGCGTAGGTGAGCAGAGTCAGCATGGAGAGCGTCTCTTCGTCGCGCACCACTTCGGCCACCTGCTGTGCCACGCGCCGGTCAGAGAGATCGCGGCGTTGCGAGAGGTGCGAAAGAATCAGATGCTGGCGGACCAGCAAATCCACCTGCGCGACTTTTTCGGCGGGCAAGCCCAGCCGCTCGCAGGCCGCGATGGCGCGCTGTGCACCTTTATTAGAGTGATCGCCGCCGAGACCTTTCCCTACGTCGTGGAACAGCAGTCCCAGATAGAGCGGGGCGGAGTCCTGAATATGATAGGTGGCCGCCCGGTAGCGCTCCATCGAGGCCGGCGGATTGGTCCAGATTTCATCGAGCAGGCCGATGGCGTGCAGGGTGTGCTCGTCGATGGTGTAGCGATGATAGTGGTCATACTGCATCAGCTTGGTCACGTGCCCGAACTCGGGCAGATACTTCCCCAACAACCCGGAGGAGTGCATGGCGCGCAGCGCAGGAGCGACGGCGCCGGGCTTGCGCAGAATCTTCAGAAACAGCGAGGCCATCTCGTGGTCGCGGTGCCAATGGCCGCGGACCAGCGGCAGATGCGTGCGCACGCTGCTGATGATGTCTTCGCCGGGAACCAGCTGCAACTGTTGCGCGGTGCTGAAGACGCGCATCATGTCGGCTGGCGTGTTGGGAAACTTGGGGCCGCCGGCGTCCGCCAGGCGCAACTCCCCATCGGTGCGCAGCAGGTTCAGCCCTTGCGGCAGCTCGACCAGTACCTGCTGGCGGCGCTTGCCCTTCTCGCGCAGCGCGGCGGCCAGGGTCTGGCGCAGCGCCTGATGCACATGCTCGGCGTGGAGGAAATACTGGCGCATGAACTGTTCCTGCGCCAGGATGTGTTCCAGCCCGGCGAAGCCGAGGTTGCGCGCGACGTCGGACTGCGCGGCGAAGTTGAGCTGGTCGATGCGCCGGCCGGTGGTGTAGTGCAGATCATTGCGCACGCGCAAAATCCAGTCATAGCCGCGGCGGGCGCGCTCGAACTCGGCCTTGGAGAGCACGCCGAGACCCACCAGCCCTTCCGCGTCCGGCAACTGCCATGCGCCGCGCGCCAGCCAATGCATCATGTGATAGTCGCGCTGGCCGCCGGGCGACTCCTTCACGTTTGGTTCCAGCAGAAACACGGTCTCGCCGAGCTTGCCGTAGCGCTCGCGAATCTCCTCCTGCTTGCGCTCGACGAACTTGCGCGACTGGCCGGCCCAATGCCGCGCCATGATGCCCAGCAGCTCGTCGCAGAGTTCCTTGCTGCCGGTGAGCAGGCGCGCGTCAAGCAAGGCATTTTCCGCCGAAGCGTCATCCATGGCAAAGGCCAGGCACTGCTGCGCGGTGCGATAGCTGTGGCCCACCTTCAGATTGATGTCCCAGAGCAGATAGACCAGCTCGTGCGCCATGAACTTGCCGAAGTCATCGCTCTGTTTGTTGTGCAGGATGAGCAGATCGACGTCGGACTCCGGGCACAACTCGCCGCGGCCGTAGCCGCCGACCGCGATCACGGAGACAGCCAAATTGGCCGGCTTGACCTTGTCGCGGTCCGGGTAACGCGCCAGCGCCATGCGATAGGCGTGGATGATAATGGCATCCACCACCTGCGCCCGCGAGGAGGCCACTTCCCAGCCCGTGAGGCCGTAGCGATGCAACATGCGCAGGCGATGCGATTCCATCTTGAGGAAGCTGCGCATCAGACGCAGCGATTCCTCCGCCGTGGCTTCCGACACTCCGCCGAGCCGTTGCTCGGCCCGCTGCAATATTTGTTGGAGATCAACCTTCATCGCATACCACCGCCATCTCGTCACCGACAGGTCGATTGAAAAAGAGGATGTTGGAAATTTTATTATGGCATATCCGGTTTCGCGCGCAGTGCGGCGGTGTTGCCTCTATTGGATACAGTCCAGTTGCACTGTCCTCCTGGGCGAAGCGAAGGACCTGTCATTGCCCAGGCAACACAGCAGATTCCTCGTCGCTAAGCTCTTCGGAATGACAATCGAAATTCAATCTGACTCACGGCCCGGATCGGCGACGCGTATCCTCAATGATGCGATTCCGCTTATAATAATCGCTTGGCAGGGGCATTGCTGGCACGGGCACATGACAATGGCAGACACTTCACAACACGAGTCGAACGGTGGGGCGAAGAAGATTCTCCTGTTGAAGCCGCGCGGCTTCTGCGCCGGCGTGGTGCGCGCGATCGACATTGTGAATCTGGCGTTGGAGTATTGCGGGGCGCCCATCTATGTCCGCAAGGAGATCGTGCATAACACGCGGGTCGTGACTGATCTATCAGCCAAGGGAGCCGTGTTTGTCGATTCATTGGAGGAGGTCCCCGGCGGCGCAATGGTCATTTACAGCGCGCATGGGGTCTCGCCGGAAGTGCGTCAGAGGGCCGTGGAGCGTGGGTTGCGGGTGATTGACGCCACCTGCCCGCTGGTTACCAAGGTGCATCTGGAAGCGATCCGCTTCGCGCGTCAGGGTTACTCGATTCTCCTGATCGGGCACAAGGATCACGACGAAGTGATCGGCACGCTCGGTGAAGCTCCCGATCAAACCCTGCTGGTCAGCTCGGTGGAGGATGTCGCCTCTCTCCACCTGCGCGACTCCGAGCGCGTGGCCTATCTCACCCAGACCACGCTCAGTCTGGATGAAGCCAGCAGCATCATCGCCGCGCTGAAGCAGCGTTTCCCGAAGATTGAGGGCCCGCCCGCGCAGGACATCTGCTATGCGACGGAGAATCGCCAGGTAGCGGTGAAGGCCGTGGCCCCGCGCGCCGATCTGCTGCTGGTGGTGGGGTCGCCGAATAGCTCCAATTCCAACCGGCTGGTGGAAGTCGCCGGCAACCTGAACATGCCCGGGCATCTGATTGAAGATCAGAGCGAGATCGACGAGGCTTGGCTGGAAAATACCCGGACCGTGGCCGTAACCGCTGGCGCATCCGCGCCGGAGCATCTGGTCCAGCAGGTCATTCAGCATCTGCGGAGCCGTGGCTTTTCCGAGCTGGACGAAGTGGAAATTGTTCCCGAGGACGTCCGCTTCGCGTTGCCACCGGAGTTGATCTCGCTTGCCCCGGCGCTAGCGCGACAACCTGTTCAATAGATTATTTGCATTTGTATCGCTGCGCTGGATCGTGGCGCTGAGAATGAACTCCGATGAATCCTCCACCCAACTCCTATACGGACCAACCACTTTCCTCATCAGGAATCACGCATCGCCGTGGCGGATTTGAAGCTGCGCCCCCGGATGTAACCGGCGCGCTCGCAGCCGCGTTGGAATCCTTGGCGAAGCAGCAATCGTCCGAAGGCTGGTGGTGTGGTGAGCTGGAGGCCGACAGCTCGCTCGAAGCCGACGCGATCATACTGGAGCATTATCTCGGGACTCCCGATGCGGAACGCGTCCGCAAGCTGGCCAACTGCATTCGCGAGGAGCAGACGGCTGAGGGCGCATGGTGCCTCTATCCGGGTGGCCAGCCGAACATCAATCTGATCATCAAATCGTATTTCGCGCTGCGTCTGGCGGGAGTCCCGGAGAACGATCCTGCTTTGGTGCAGGCGCGCAAAGTGGCGCTGGACCTTGGCGGCGTGGAGGCGGCCAACAGTTTCACGCGCATCTACCTGTGTTTCTTCGGGCAGTATAGCTGGAACTACGTTCCCGCTCTACCACCTGAAGTCATCCTGCTTCCCAACTTCGCTTACATCAATCTGCACGAAATCTCTTCGTGGTCGCGGACCATTCTGGTTCCGCTGTCGATCATCTATTCGTTCCAGCCGAAGAAAAAGCCGCCCGCCGGAGTGAGCCTCCAGCCGCTGTTCCTGGAGCAAGGGGCCAAGCCGTCCACCTTGTTTCTTCCCGGCGAGCCGCTGCATAGCTGGAAGAGCTTGATTCACGCCGCCGACCGCACGCTCTCCGTGCTGGAGCAGAAGAAGTGGACGCCGCTGCGCCGCAAGGCGCTGCAGAAAGCGGAGCAGTGGCTGCTCGATCACTTGCAGGGATCGGACGGACTGGGCGCCATCTATCCGGCCATGATGAACGCCATCATCGCGCTCGACTGCCTCGGCTACGACCGTCGCAGCGATCCGCTGCGGCACGAGTTGGCCGAGTTCTGGCGGCTGGGCATTACAGAGAAAAATTCGATGCGCATGCAGCCCTGCTTCTCGCCGGTGTGGGATACCGCGCTGGCCACCTTTGCCACCGCTGCTGATAATGACTTGCAGCCCGCCACTCCTTCGGCGGCATCCTCGGCACGGAGCACTCCTGCGCCTCTGCAAAAAGCCGCCGATTGGCTCATCTCCAGGCAAGTGCTGCGCTCCGGCGATTGGGTGGTGAAGAATCCGGCGGTGGCTCCCGGCGGCTGGTGTTTCGAATTCGCCAACGACCACTATCCCGACGTGGACGATACGGCGATGGTGTTGCTGACGTTGAGCCGTGTGCGCACGCAGGACACCATCCGCCAGCAGCAATCCATGCGCCGCGGCCTAGCTTGGTTGTTGAGCATGCAGAATAGCGATGGTGGCTGGCCATCGTTCGACAAGGACAACAACAAGCAGGTGCTGACGCAAGTACCTTACGCCGATCACAACGCCATGCTCGACCCCAGCGCCGCCGACATTACCGGTCGCGTGCTGGAGATGCTCGGCGCCCTCGGTTACGGTCCGGTGTTTCCCGCCGCCGAGCGGGCCATTCAGTTCCTGCGCCGCGAGCAGGAGAGCGACGGCTGCTGGTATGGCCGATGGGGTGTGAACTACATCTATGGGACGTGCTTCGTGCTGCGCGGGCTGGCCTCCATCGGCATCGACATGCGCGAGGGTTATACCATGCTGGCGGCGGAATGGATTCGCTCGCTGCAAAATCCCGATGGCGGCTGGGGCGAAAGTTGTGACTCCTACCACCGCCCCGAGCTGCGTGGCCTCGGACCCAGCACCGCCGCGCAGACGGCCTGGGCGCTGCTGGGAATTTTTGCCACCGGCGACTTCAACTCCGAGTCTGCACGCCGCGGCGTGCGCTATTTTCTGAACACGCAGAAGAACGGCACCTGGGAGGACTCGACTTTCACCGGGACCGGCTTCCCCAAAGTGTTCTACCTCAAGTACCATCTCTATAGCTTGTATTTTCCGCTGCTGGCTCTCAGCGAGTATCGTCGGCACCAATCTGGCTTGGGAGTTTCGTACCGTGGCCTGCCGGAGTGGCAACGCATTCTGGACCGCGACCGCGGGTAAAGCTGTCCGCAGACTACCGCGCATCAACAGGCAGTGGTGAAAAGGCCAATCGAATGCACCGCACTTCTCTGATTGCTGTTCTAACAACTCTTGTCCTGCTTGCTGCGCCACGACTCTCGCCAGCACAGGCCACGCATGAGAACTATCGCTATCGCGTCGCGCAGGTATCCATCGCGCCGGTGATTGATGGCGATCTCTCCGACACCGTCTGGGCGGACGCGCAGGCAATCGATCAATTCACGCAGCAGGAACCGCGCGAGGGCCAGCCCTCCACCGAGCGCTCGGAAGTGCGCGTGCTGCGCGACGAGGAGAATCTCTACATCGCCGTTATGAATCACGATACGGATCCGTCCGGCGTGGTGCGCAACGTGCTTCGCTTCCGAGATGACTCGGTATGGCAGAAGGACGACGTGGTGCGCATCGTCGTGGACACCTTCCACGACCACCGCCGCGGCTATGTCTTTTCCATTAACCCGCTAGGCGCCAAGCAGGATTCGCAGGTGGACAATCAACTGTGGAACTCGGACTGGGATGAAGTCTGGAACGTCAAGACTCGCTTGCTGAACAACGGTTGGAGCGTCGAGCTGGCCATTCCGTTCCGCATCCTGCGTTTTCCAGTCGGCGGCGGGGCGGAAAGCACAAGCGACGTGTGGGGATTCAATGTGGTGCGCTCCATCAAGCGCAAGAACGAGTCGGCTTCGTGGGCGCCCATCCCAGCCGGCCAGTCCCTGATCCGCAACGAATTTCTCGGTCATCTCGAGGGCATGTCCGGCATCGAGCCGAAACGCAACTTGCAGATCATTCCCTACACGCTGGGTAGCTGGACGCGCACGACCGGCAGCGCCGCGGTGCGCAAGGGCGAACTCGGCGGCGACGTCAAGTATGCGCTCACCTCGTCGCTCTCGCTCGACCTCACCTACAACACCAACTTCGCGCAGGTGGAAGCCGATGACGAGCAGGTGAACCTGACGCGCGCCTCGCTGCGGTTCCCGGAGAAGCGCGAGTTTTTTCTCGAGAACGCGCAGATATTCAACTTCGGCATGGACGATGGCGCGGAGATATTTTTCAGCCGGCGCATTGGCCTGTCCGGTCGCCAGCCGGTGCCCATCCTCGGCGGCGCGCGCATGAGCGGGCGCGTCGGCCCACTCGACGTTGGCGTGCTGACCACGCAGACCGAGGAGTTCGCGGGGCTTGATTCCACGAACTTAAGCGCAGGCCGGATGCGCTGGAATCTGGGGCCGCGCTCGTATGTGGGCGGCATTCTAACCTCGGTTGCGAACGGCAATCAACGCAGTCTCACCTTTGGTCCGGATGCGTTGGTATGGCTGGGGCGCAATCTGCGCGCGGAGGGATTTTTCGCCGCAGTGGATGACACCGCTAATGACACCCCTAATGCCACCGATGATGTGGAGCATCGCAAGTCCGGCGGCGTGTCGGTCATCTATAACACCGACCTAATGGAGGCCTCGCTGCGCACGCTTTCCATTGACAAGGGCTTCAACCCAGCGCTGGGATTCATCCCCCGCGACGATGCGCGGCAGCAGATTGCATTCATTCGTCGTAGCGTTCGTTTGAATCGCTGGTGGTCGCGCAAGCTCGATGTCTACCTGGATTTTTCGTATCTCGCCAATCAACGCGGCAATCTGGAGAGCCGTGAGCGCGAATTTGGATACTTGAATCAGTTTGAGTCCGGCGACTCCATTCGCATGGAATGGGAAAGCGGGTTGGAGCATGTCTTTGACAACAAGCCCTTCGTGATTGATGCGCGCAGGGGAATCATCGTGAAGAACGGCGACTTCCGCACGGATCGTTTTGACTCCGCGTTCGCCGGCTTCTCTGGTCGCGCGCTGGTGCCGGGCGTTCAGTTTGAGACGGGGCCGTGGCTGAGCGGGCGGCGCACCACGCTGAATCTCTCGAACGTCTGGCGTGCCTCGCCGCACTTCCTTCTGGATGGCGAGTATGAATTAAATGATGTCACTCTGCCCGAAGGCGCGTTCGCGGCCCATTTGTGGCGCACGCGCGTTAGCGTGCCGCTGACGGCGCGCATGACCACCGATGCCTACCTGCAATGGAACAGTTTGGACGATACCTTCAGCACGCAACTGCGCTTTCACATGCTCTACGCGCGCGACAGTAATCTGTTCGTGGTGTTCACCGACGGTCGTCGCGGGATCGACGCCTTGCTCGGCTCGGTATTGGACAATCGGCAGCACGTTAGAGATCAGGCTTTGCAGGTGAAACTCACTTATAGGCTTTACCAGTGAGTGAGTGGAGTAATGAGTCAGTAGAAATGGTCAGATCAATTTGTCAGCTTAGTGGCTATGACTTACTCGCTGACTGTTCCAGAGTGAGTAAGTAACTCTTGTTAGTGAGTCCCCCGCCGTATCCTCCCAACGTGCCGTCTCCGGCAATCACTCGATGACAGGGGACGATAATCGCCACGGGATTTGCTCCGTTGGCCGTGCCCACCGCGCGCGACGCCTTGGCATTTCCGATGCGGCGCGCGATCTGTCCGTAGGAGATGACCTCACCGTAAGGAATTCCGTTGAGCGCCTTCCAGACCTTCTTCTGAAATGGGGTGCCTTCCACGTCCATAGGAACGGAAAAGTTGCGCCGTTGCCCGGCGAAATATTCCTTCAACTCGCGCGCCGCCAGTGCCGCGATGCGGGTCGCCGAAGTTCGCCCTTTATTCGCCTGAACAGTGGCGCCGGATGGCTTGACAGATTTGCGGTTTTTTCCAAATTCACCAAATTGCACACTTTCACGGTTCCAGCGGATTTCAAGCTTCCGCACCCCGCTGTCCGAGCAGTGAATTTTGATCCCTCCGATGGGTGATTCCAGGGTGCTGACGGCTAGGCTAGGCATGTGGATTCTCCTGACGATTCCGCAAATTCCGTGAAAGTGTGCACTTTGGTCCCTGCCGCAAATTCCGCGAATTTCGCATCTGCCGATTCTTTGGTATCTTCTGATAACTTTGACGACCAATCCAGTGCGGAATTCGTCTCTGGAATTGGGCGGGCAGCCAACTGCATTTTACTATAGGAAGGAAAAGTTCTCTAACAATTTCAGGATAACCCTTGGCGCGCGCTGCGGGATCGGAGATAATCCTCCGTTCGCTTGTCCGCGGGAAGGACTGCCGGGCCAGTTCTGAGATTATCGGGGGAAATGATCAACATGAGTGTGCTACCCAAAGCAAGTCGCGCCGCCGTGTTGCGCAAGGCCAAGGAGCCGGTGGAGATTCGCGAGATAGAAATCCTCCCGCCCGAGCCCGGCGCAATCGTGGTGAAGGTGGAGGCCGCGACCATCTGCGGCACGGACGTGCATATCTGGCACGGCGACCTCGTCCCGGAATGGCCTGTGGGCATGGGTCACGAGATGACCGGACGCATTGTCGCGCTCGGAGAAAGCGTGGGTGCCGACGCGAAAGACGGCGTGATTCGGGACGCCGCCGATCAGCCGCTGGCCATCGGCGACCGCATCGTGTGGGCCTACCCGTGGTGCGGCAAGTGCTACTACTGCACCATCGCGCGGCAGCCGACGTTGTGCCCCAACGCGCGCATGAACGGCTGGCGCAGCGCGGAGAAGTATCCCTACCTGTGCGGAGGCTTCGCCGACTATTGCTACGTGCTGCCCGACTGCCGCCCGGTGAAAGCGCCGACGGACATGGACGCCGCAGTGGTGTCGTCGGCGACCTGCGCGCTACGCACGGTGATGCACGCCTTCGAGCGGCTCGATCAATACGGCGGCATCGGCGTGCAACCCTCCATCGCCGTGCTGGGCACGGGTCCGGTGGGTCTGTACTCGGTGGCGGCGGCGCTCGTTGCCGGCGCTTCGCAGGTGATCTCCATCGGCGCGCCCGAGCGTCGCGTGGAGCTGGCGAAGAAGTGGGGCGCGGCGCACGTCATCAACATTGACGACATGAAGGACGGGCGCGAGCGCATCGACACCGTGAAGAAGCTCACCGGCGGACGCGGCGCCGACATCGTCATCGAAGCCGCCGGACCTCCCAGCGCATTTGAGGAGGGCCTCGAAATGGTCCGGCGCGGCGGGCGGTTTCTGGTGATCGGCACCACGGCCACGCGCAACGTGCAGATCTCACCGCGCCGCATCAACAAGGACATGGTCGAGATCATCGGCGTCATCTCCGCACACGTTGGCCACTTCCATAAGGCCATGCAGTTTTTGCAATCGAACCGCGCGCGCTTCGACTTCTCCGAGATGATCTCGAACCGCTACGCGCTGAAGGATGTGAACGACGCGCTCGAGAATATGGCCGCGCTGCGCGAGATCAAGCCCGCGATCATTCCATCGATGGGTTAGGGAATGGGCGGTGGGCAATGGGGTGTGCGCGCTAATCGCCGTTGCGGAGTGCCATCAGATACTTGAACAGCCAGACGACGCCGGTAATCGGCAGCAGCAGTATCTGCGTAATCATGAATTGCCGGCTGCTCGAAGCTTCGCGGGTCTGTTTCTCCGTGCTCACCATTTGCACCATCAGCATGGCCGCGTACTTGGTGAAGTCCGTGGCGCACTTCTCGCACGTGCCACCCTGCATTTGAAGGTGATGGCAGGACGGACATTCATAGCGCGTCGGCATGTGGCAGCGCTTGCAGAAGCGCACCGTCACGGGATTGTCTAGCCCGCACTTCGAGCAGGTAATGGGCGGAAGCGGCATGTGGCGATTATACGTCACAGCCCGCCGCCGGCACCGCCGCATTTCGCGACCGGCCATATACTAAGTTGGCACAGTTCTTACGGGTACGCCTTCGCGTGACGCCTGGTAAATAGGAATCTCCTTCGCTTCCCGATAAATCGGGACAGGCCGCTCAGGAGGACAGCGCACAAAGGATGTTGATGTGTTATTAGTGGGTAGTAGTGGGTACGACACGAGCGGTCAATTGTGGTAGTCTGGCATCGCCTGTCCGGCAATGGCAGGCAATGATAACGGGGCGTCCAATTATTTGATGAGGAGGAAAGATACATGAGGAAACTATTTTTATTGGCCATCACGGCCGTGGCAATGATGGGAATTGGAGTGGGCGTGGAATCAGCCGGCGCGCAACAGCCTGCTCCGCCAGCGGGAGGCCAAGCAGCACCGGCGGCGCCACCGGCACCAATGACGTTTTTCATCACCAGCGTCAGTCCGGGGACGGGCGCGAACATCGGCGGCCTCGCGGGCGCGGACGCGCATTGCTCGAAGCTCGCGGCGGCCAGCGGCGCGGCGGGAGCGGCCAGCAAGACGTGGCACGCGTATCTCAGCACGCAGGGAGCGGGCGCTGTGAACGCGCGCGACCGCATCGGCGCGGGTCCGTGGCACAACGCCAAGGGCGAGCTGATCGCCAACAACGTCGCCGATCTGCACGGCGATGTCGAGCGCGACCGCAACAACGTAACCAAAGGCTCGGCGCTGAGCGAGAAGGGCGAAGGGATCAACGGGCGCGGCGACACGCCGAACCGCCACGATATCCTCACCGGCTCGACCTCGCACGGCCGCGCCTTCACCGATGCCGCCGACCACACCTGCAAGAACTACACCGACGGCACCTCGCCCGCGGGACAAGGCTCGGTGAGCCTGGGCCATCACGACCGCAACGGCGGCGGCAATACGTCCTGGAACGCCGCGCACCCGAGCCGCGGCTGCTCGCAAGACAACCTGAAAGCCTCCGGCGGCGACGCGTTGCTCTACTGCTTCGCGCAATAGTTACGGTGGGAAGGAGAAATCCTTATCGCTTTCTCCTTCCTAATTTCTAGCTCTAGGCTGCTAAAAGCGATTGTTTCTACAAGACAATTATTTGTTCGAGGTGTCGAATCTAACATCGATTTCTTCGATCCAGTTTCGGGCAGCTTTCACTTGATCTTTGTACCTGTCAGCCTCAACGATGGTGAGAAAGGAGCTAAAGTGCTCGCGAGCCAGTTGTAAATCTCTTTTCTCGCGAAAGTTGATTAGCCCTAAACAGAAATAGAGCCAGTATCGATTCGGCTCCTCCTCTAGTATATTCTGTATGAATATTTCGCAGTCCATAGGTGTATTGGAATTTTGTAGTGGTGCGTCGAAAGCTCTCCTGTACATCTTGTAAGCTGAGTCCAAATCGCCGTCGTACGCATTCAAGAAAGCCTCACTGTACATCCACGAACCATCAAGGACGCGGTGGCATTCGCCAACAAGCTCCTTTGCCCTAGCGATATCCCGTCTCAGCACGAATGCGCAGAATGCCCCACTTAATCGTGCTAAATAGCTTTCTGGTCTGTAATGTAAAAGTACTTGGCTAAGTCGTTAGGCCTCGCCTAAGACCCCAGCATCTCTAAGGTGGTTATGCCGCCACATGAGGATGTCAAGCCAAGCTTCGTAAATTTCGGCAAGCCGCGTTTGAACTTTTCTGAGCAGTACAGCCGTTGGAGTTTGATTGCCTTCCTCCTGCTGCGAGATCAATTCTAATCGCCTTTCTGCCTCCATTAGCAAATTCTCCGCAAATCCGAACTCATGAGAAAATGCGGCAGCGGTAGCGAATATGTATCGCACATACGCATCGACATGCTTTGCTGCAAATTCGCACTCAAAAATCGTTTCATCAAGCCGGAATACGAATCTCCGTGGTAAAGCCTCAGAAAATTCTGAGAGAAAATTCCGCTGAACACTTTCCTGTAACTGCCTGTGCCGCACTCCCGCACGCAAATCAACTACGTATCGTGAAGCCCCCTCCACTGTTCTGACTCTTGCTCGCCCGAATAGTATGAATGCGAGATTGGCTTCCTTCGCAACGCGCCTAGCTTTCTCGTCATCCTCGACTAGTTCAGACGCAATGCTTTGTGGTAGTTCTATGCAATTGATCCTTTGGCTGTATGCAGAATTTGAAGATGTTAGCAATTGCCGGAGAGGAATCAAGAAATCCGCTCTCAACTTATTCTCTTGTTCTGAATCTTCAAATTTTATTGCTATCCCAAAGCCAACTTTGTCCTTCGGAACGTGGGGTAATCTGAATTTCCTCCAAACAACGATTAAGCCGATTATTACAATGGAGACAATCGCCCATTCCACCGCACTTACTTGCTTGATGTCGATTCCTGCGAAATAGAAAACGAGGAGCGCAAATGCAATTGCACATGCCGCAAATAGCCCAACTGGCCTGTGCCATCGGTCCTTGACGAAGGAGGATGCTTGTTCTAGATATTCTTTCATGGGAATAGACTACCAATTAATAAGCCCACAATCATCCCATAGCGATGGAGAAGAATCTCCCACTTCCGCTGGCGCTGCACTTGGGCATGCGGCAGGGAGGTGGAGTGTTTATCTTTTTCCATGGGGCTGACGTGGTGTGAGAGGCGTGCCAACCCAATCGAACGGGCAGATACTCATCGAGAAGAAGGCGCATGGGTGTGGCGCGGCTCGGATACACCATCCCGAAAAACGAGCTAGAATTGCGGGGAGGCGCAAAACTTCCCGCGCTATAATGCAGGTTCTGTCAATTCGACCGTATTAGAACTAACCAAACTCATCAGAGGAGAAAGCATGACCCCGCAGGAAGCTAAAGTTATTGCAGATTTTGTGATTGCTGATATTGAAAGTGAGATGTAGACCACGCTGGCCGTGTTGGGCGCGGTGCCTGCTGATCATCTCGACTATAGGCCGGACGCCAAGTCCAAGACCGGGCTGGGGCTGTGTCGGCACCTTGCGCTGGAAGACCATTGGCTATTGAACTGTATTGCCGACGGCGCGTTCACGACGCCTCCGCCTGACGACTCCGACGCGTGCGGAATTATGACGCCCGCCGATGCCGTCGCGCGTTACCAGAAGGATTTTCCGCCTGCGCTCAATCGCTTGCGCGCCATGACCAGCGAGCAGTTGCTCAAGATCATCGACTTGATGGGGATGATTCAGATGCCGGCGGTCAACATGCTTTCGATGTTCGGCAGGCACACCGTGCATCATCGCGGGCAGCTCAGCACCTATCTGCGCGCGATGGGCGGGAAAATCCCGGGCATCTACGGTCCCAGCGCCGACACGCAGTAGCGTGGGGAACAGCAGGTCCCTCGTCGGTGCCCTCCTCGGGATGACGACGTTAGGGAATAGCGCAAAGGCCCGCGGCACGCACATCGTGCTGTGGGCTTTTTACCGGATGCTACTTTGCTTTCTTGTCTTCCTTCTTCTCTTCCTTCTTGGGGGGTTTCAGCGGGATGTCCATTCCGGCAGGCTCTTCCACCACTACCAGGCGGCCATAGCGCAGATCGGCTTCGCCCACCCACACCGAGACTTCCTTGCTGAGCACTTCTTCGAGGCGCGGGAATTTCTCAAAGGGCGGGCCTTGCTGCTTCCACAGCGACGGCGTGCCGTACTGCATCTCGCGGTTGCGTCCGGAGACTTCGATCTTGGCGACAGCGGCGCGGCGCTCGGTGGCCTCCAGCAGTTCGTGGATGGGGCCAGTCCACAGAGTGAGCCGCTTCACCAGCCGACGGCCTTCGCCATCGGGGCCGGAGTAGATGATCTTGGATTCCGACTCGTCGATCTGGTAGGTGCTGCCGCCGGCGCGAAACTCGGCGCCGCTGCGGGTGAGCGAGCCGCTATCGATGGGGATGTAGGTGCTCAGACGAATCCAGCCGCGCGCGGAAGTCGAGTCGCCCTCGATCAGGATCAGCGTGCCGATGGTCTGCTTGCGCCAACTGGCCACGCCCTCGTAGACGCGTCGTTCGGCTCGGGTGGGCTGGAAAGCAGGCGCAGCAGGCGCGGTCTGTGCGGGATTATCTGACGGGGCCTGCGCGGCGGCCCGCGTGGTCAGGCCTCCGGCCAAGCAGGCTGACAGAGAGGCCGCGATGATCGCGACGGCGGAAATCAGATGGTGAATTCGGGATAGACGCTTCATCGTTTGAATCTTCATCATTAAAATCATGGCACGACCCTCGCCTTCGCTGATGAATCCACGCTCATTGTAATCCAATGTCCGGCGAGCTTCCAGATGGAACCCGGCACCAGCGCATCCCTGGAGATTTGCGGAACGCAGTGACAGAGCCACTACCGTAAGGGAGTGGACCGGCGTGAGGCCACTGATAACCGTCGAACGGGTCCGCTCCCTTCCGGTCGCGGCTCTGTCACGCATTCGGATGAATCTTATTCGAGACGGGGGAAAATCGTCCGCGCCTCGATTAGGCGGGCGTGCACGAAGGCCCCTTTGTTATTCTGGGCGCAAGCTTCCAGGCTGACAAAGATGGAAGGCTGACAGGGGAGGATTTATGTTTCATATTATTAAACGCCACGCGATCACCGGACTAGCGGTTTTCTGGACCATTTTTGCCACATCCGTCGTGGAGACCGCACACGCAGCGTCCATGATCATTCCCGCCGGCACCACGCTGACCGTGCGCATGGCCGAGTCGGTGGACTCAGAGACCAGCCACGCCGGGCAGATCGTTCGCGCCACCATCGATACGCCGATCATGATCAACGGGCATGTCGCCGTTCCGCAGGGCGCAGAGGCCATCGGACGCATCACCGCCATCGAGAGTCCCGGACGCTTCCGCGGTCGCGCGGTAGTGGCCATGGAACTGACCGCGCTGAACTTTGATGGTAAGTCCATCGGCGTGATGACCAGCGCGTATCAGGAAGTGGGCAACGCGCGCGGCAAGCAGACCGCGAAATATTCCGCTGGCGGCGGCATCATCGGCACGCTGCTGGGCGCCATCACTGGCGGCAAGAAGGGCGCATTCATCGGCGGCGCGGTAGGCGCGGCAGGTGGTGCGATGGCGCAGGTGGTGCGCGGACGCGATCCGCTGACCATCCCGGCCGAGTCGCTGGTCCTGTTTACGTTGCAATCGCCACTCACGTTTGAGACAGAGTACTAGCGCCGAGTTATTTCATTTGATATTTTCTAAAAACGCCGCCTTCAGTCCATCGCATACGGACTGAAGGCGGCGTTGCATTTACAGAGCCGCGACCGTTAGGGAGCGGACCAGCTCGACAGTTATTGGTGACCGTTAAGCCGGTCCACTCCCTAACGGTCGCGGCTCTGTTGGGTCGCAGCATCAGTTAAAAATGCGTTAGGGCGTTGACGGAGGAGATGCATCCCCAGCGACGGCTTCCTCCTTGGCGGCGCGAGTTGCGGCCAAATCAGCTCGATACTGATCGACAGCGGCATTATGTGCGGCAAGCGTCGTCGAGAATCGGTGTCCGCCCTCGCCATTGGCCACGAAGAAAATATACTCGGTTGTGGTGGGCTTCACCGCCGCTTGCAGCGAGGCGCGGCCTGGGTTGGCGATGGGGCCGGGGGGCAGGCCGTGATTTAGGTAGGTGTTATAGGGCGAGGGAAATTTCAGGTCTTCCAGGCTAATTTTCCCGATATTCCTGTTCTCGCGCAGCGCCGCGTAGACCACCGTCGGATCGCACTGCAACAGCATTCCCTTGCGCAGGCGGTTGTAAAAAACTCCAGCCACCACGCTCCGCTCGGAGCGCATGCCAGTTTCCTTTTCCACCAGCGAGGCCATGGTAACGATCTCTTTGGTGCTGTGGTCTGTCCCGCCAATGGTTAGTCCTGTATAGACTTCGCGAAAGCGATTGACCATAATGGCGGCGATGTCATTCGGCGTGGCGTGGCGCGGCAGGTGATAGCTGTCCGGGAACAGATAACCCTCCAGTGTCTCCGCATCCGGGTCGAGGTCGGCGATCAGCGAAGTCTCTTCCGTCGCGGCCAGGAATTCCTCGCGCGCTGCGAATCCATGTTCGGCGATGCTCTCGGCGATGTCGTAGCGCGTCCAGCCTTCCAGCGTGGTAACCAGTTCGAAGGAGACATCGCCGAGGACTAGCTTCGACAGCACTGCAAGCGTGGAAGTCTTGCTGGCAAACTCGTATTCACCGGCCTTCAGGCTGCGTCCAAACTGCAGGCGGTGCCAGACCAGAAACGTCCAGCGGCTGCGGATGACGCCGGCCTGCTCAAGCTGCTCGGCGATGTCGCGGGTGCGCATGCCGCGCTGAACATCCAGCCGCACCGGATGATCAGACTTCAGGTAAGGGCGTGTGCCATCGGCCACCAGCCACAGCAGCAGGATCGCGGGCAGCGCCAGCACCGTTATCACCCAGCCTTTCTGCGTATTGGTTAGATGTCTTCTCATACTCGTTCGCCTACTGCTTACTCGCCCAGAGCTGGGTCAAAAGTTGCTTGGTCAAAACCCGTGCCGGCCTTCATGCGCTCCGATTCGAGATAGTTCTGGAGCAGTAGCGTGGCCGCCATCTGATCAACATTCTTCCCGCGCTGCTGGTGGCCCAGTCCGGAATCGCGCATCAGATGATGAGCTTCAACGCTGGTCAGTCGCTCGTCCCACAGCTCGACACGCACGCCAGCATGCTTCGCCAGAGACGCGGCGAAGCGTTCCGCGTGCTCGGCCCGAGGGCCGTGGCTGCCATCCATGTTGATGGGATGGCCCAGCACAACCAGACTGGCCGCGTGCTTCTTTAACAGCGACTTGATGAAGTTCATGTCCTCGCGCTTGTTGCGCCGCTCCGCCGTAGGCAAGCCCTGCGCGGTGATGTGCAACGGATCGCTGAGAGCCAGGCCCATGCGCCGCTCGCCCAGGTCAATGGCCAGAATGCGGGCGTGGGCGGGCACGGGTGTTGGCATCGAGTTGTCAGTCAATTCCATTTGTTCCTCACGCGCGTCAGAGCCCCGACCGCCAGGGAGGGGGCACGCCTGACGAAATTAATTGTCCGGAAAACCGGCCCCCTTCCTGGCGGTCGGGGCTCTGACGCTACTGCGCGGTGCGCAGGATGCGGACAGCGCGGCTGGCTGCGGCGACCACGTTGTTGTCGCGATCCTTAAGCAACACTTCCAGATAGTTGATCGAGCGGCTGTCGCCGGAGGCCGCCAGCACGCGGCACAGTCCCGCGCGGACGCTCGCTTCCTTGTGGTAAAGCCGAGGGTAAAGCGCGTCGCGCACGGCGTCATCGCGCGCGGCTTCCATCAGATACGCCTCGGCTTCGCCGCCGCGCAGACGGCTGCCCAGCGCGGAGACCAACTGGTCGAGCAGCACATGCTTGCCGTTCATGATCAGAGCGAAGGCGATGGCCAGCTTCACGCCTTCATCGCGCTCGCCCAGGCGAATTTGTTCCAGCACGCCGAGATGTCTGGGGTCCTGCAATCGCCCCAGCGCCAGCGCCGACGACGCGCGGATGTGCCCTTCACGATCCTTCAAGGAATCCTCGAATATCGGCGCGGTCTCCGCCGTGGGCATGAAGGCCAGGGCCTCCAGCGCGGCCTTGCGAACTTCCTTGTCCAGCGTGTTCTCGAAGAGCCGGCGCAGTTCGGGAATGGCCTCGGTGGTGCGCAGCAGTCCCAGGGTGATAGCCGCCTCGCGTTGAATGCTCAACTGCGGATAACTCAGCAGAAAGACCAGACGCGGTCCGGCGGAGAAGTCGGCGATCTTGCGCAGCGCGCGCAGAATCTCCGCAGTCAGCTCGACGTTGTCGCCGAAGGCGGCTGCGACCATATCGGGCGATAGCGCCGAGGCGCGCAAAATGCCCGCCGCGCGGGCGGCGCGCACGCGCGTGTTCATGTCGGGAGCGCCGATCATGGCGCGGCGCAGCGTCTCCATCACCACCTGATCGAGGCGGGTGTCGCGATCCACCACCGTGGAGTCGGCATTGTCGAACAGGTCTGCGACGCGCTTGGTTGCCGATCTGAAAACGCCGCCGAAGCCGGTATCCACGTAGCCCTGCAGATAGTGATTCACCAGGCCGTCAATGGCCAGATAGCGTATTTCGGGAATGCTGTCGCGTACGGCGATGGACAGCGGCGACAGGCTGGCATCCGAGCCGAGCCGGATCAGCGTGCGCACCACGGTCATGCGAACTTTCTCGTCCGGGTCCTGCACCAGCGCGGCCACCGAGGGCACATAGACGGCGTTGCCGCGCTCGCCCATATCGCGCACGGCTCGCTCGCGGATGCGCGCGTCCGGGTCGCGCAACTGCTGCTCCACCGCGACTTGACCGTAGACAGGTGCCCAAGCGGGCATGAAGCCGGGCGCGACGCTCAGTAGCAACACTGCGGCGACCCAGGATTGCCACTTGCCTGACAAATTTTTGCGGTGCGCGTCCTCAGAGGAATTCATAGTTTTGCACCCTGTTCTGGTTTTGCAACTTGTTCTGCACCTAGTGTCTGCAATATGCCCCGATGAGCATGGCCCAAAAACGAACAGGCCAGGACTGCACCGGGCCGCTCCTGCAATTGTAACCGATGGAGGCGGCGGGGCTGCGGCAACTCGTGGGGGTGGTAATCAAAAGGCCACGGGGCGAGAGGCGTTTTTGTGAAAGCATCCTGAAAATGTCCGTCGCGGTCGTTGTTGGGTTGCCGCGCCCAGAATGCAGTTATAATGTGCGCTTGAGTTTACGGATGATGGCCGGAGCTTGGGTCACGATAAGCGCGAGGAAGACGCAGACTGGTGGAGTGATCATGAGAAACTTTTTAAGACGCGCGGGACTGGCGAGGGTGATCGCTTGCGTAATAATGCTGGGCGCGGCGAGCGTGGCGAGGGCCGGCGACATTCATGTGATGGCCTCGGGGGGATTCACCGCCACTTACAACGATGTGGTGCCGGAGTTCGAGCGCGCCTCGGGCAGTAAGGTAGTTACAGCTTTTGGGGCATCGATGGGAGGCGCGCCCGACTCGATCCCCATGCGGCTGGAGCGCGGCGAGCCGGTGGACGTGGTCATCATGGCCGACACGGCGCTCGATGATCTCATCAAGCAGGGCAAGGTGGTGGCAGGCAGCCGCGTGGATCTGGTGCGCTCGGTGATCGGCATGGCGGTGAAGAAAGGCGCGGCGCAGCCGGACATCTCGACGCTGGATGCGTTGGTGCGCGAGCTGCTGGCGGCCAAGTCAATTGCCTACTCGGCCAGCGCCAGCGGGACTTATCTCTCGACTGAGTTGTTCCCGAAGCTGGGCCTGGCCGAAAAGCTGAAGGACAAGAGCCAGCGCATCGTCAGCGAGCGCGTGGGCGATGTGGTGGCGCGCGGCGACGCGGAGATCGGCTTCCAGCAAGTCAGCGAACTACTGCCCATCGCGGGCCTGGACTATGTGGGGCCACTGCCTGATGGCGCGCAGAAGGTAACCGTATTCTCGGCGGGCATCGCCGTGAACGCGAAGGACCCTGCGGGGGCGCGCCAGTTGATTCAATATCTGGCCTCGCCGGCGGTTCATCCGGCCATCGTTAAGTACGGGCTGGAACCAACAACCTCGAAGTAGGCTTTTGTGCTGGCCGCGAGTGGTGTACACTCTTTCCAAGAGCGAGGCTGACTCAGTGGCCGCACCGTAGCATAGGGCGTTCCGATCCTCGCGGGAGGTGTCCGATGACCGAGCAGGAGCAGATCGAAAAAACGGTGGAAGCAGTGCTGGATTCGAGAGACTTGGATTGGGAGCTGGCCTTGGTTTAGTTGAACACTGCCACCCATTCCTGGAATATCGAACTCGAGGTGCCGGATGGGCCGGAGGTTTTGATCATCATCCCGAAGAACCCAGCGAACGGGATGAAGCACGCTATCGAAGCGCAGGTGGATGAGGAGATATTGCGCGTCAAGGCACATCACCACTAGGGCGCACCATCACTAATTCGCCGCACATCGCAACGAGTGGCGATCGCTCAAACCACCTTGGTTTCCGCGCCGGTACGTGCTTGTTGTAGTAGGAACTTCAAATAGAGTGGTGAATTCTTCAATGGCAATACATCCGGATTTGCTTGAAATATTGGTCTGTCCCGTGGACAAGGCCGCGTTGCATCTGAAGGCCGATGGTTCGGGGCTGAAGTGCGAGAAGTGCCGCCGCGTCTATCCGGTGAAGGACGACATCCCGGTGATGCTGGTGGACGAAGCCACGATGGAAGAGTCCTAGCTACCTATTTGTGGGTGTTGCAACCTGGTGAGCATATCCGCTAAACACGTGAGTCACGATCCTGTCTCCGGCGGCAGACCTCCGAAAAACTTAGTTCCTTTGGACATTCCCATCAGACGATCCGCCGCGGGTCATGGTCTCGACGGGCTGCCGCAGTCCGCCCGCGTGCTGGTGATCCGTCTGCGCTCAATGGGCGACACGGTCCTGTTGACGCCTGCTCTGCGCTTGTTGCATGACTGGCGACCGGACTTGCGTGTCTCGGTGTTGCTCGATCGGCCCTGGGATGATCTGCTGGCGGACAATCCGGTGATTGACAGCGTGCTCACCACCGGCGGCAAGCTGGAAACTTTGTGGCGGGTGCGGCGCGCCAAATTCGGTGCGGTGGTCAACCTGCACGGTGGCCCCACCAGCGCGCAGATCACTCAAGTCAGCGGGGCGCGGCTGCGCGTAGGACTGGCGCATTTCCGCTCGCAGGCGGCGTATAACTTGATTGTTCCTCGCGCTGAAGAAGTTTTCAGCAATGGTCTGACGCCGGCGGCGGGCATATTCCATACGGCGGAACATGCGGCGTCGGTGATGGGCTGGCTGGGGGTGCCACTGCGCATGATTCCCCGCGCCGAACTGTTCCCTTCCAGCGAAGCGAAGGAGCGCGTGCGGGCACATCTGGCGGCGTTGGGAATGGACAGCTTGGTGAACTATGCAGTGATTCATCCAGCAGCGCTGTACGCAACGAAGCAGTGGTCCGCCGCCGGGTTTGCTGGGATCGTAGCTCATCTCGACAATCGCCACGGACTGCGGCCAGTGTTTCTCGGCGCCCCTAGCGATGCGGACACCATCAGCGCGATTCAGCAACACTGCGGAAGTCCATTGCCGCGCGCCATCGGATGGCCGATCAGCGATATGATGGCGCTGCTGGCGGGCGCTCGAGTTTTCCTGGGCAACGACTCCGGCCCGGCGCACGCCGCCGCCGCGCTGGGCGTGCCGGTGGCGGCGATCTTCGGGTCGTCGAGCTCAGCGATCTGGGGACCTTGGCGCGCGAGGTCCTCGGCGATTATCCAGAATCACTATGACTGCAATCCCTGCGCAGGCGACCGCTGCCATGCGTTCAGCGAGCCGCGCTGCATCCTGTCCATCACCTCAGAGCAGGTGCGCGAGGCCATCGACGTCCTGCTGGCGAACAGGCCGAACGGGGTTTAGTTCGGCAAAAATTCCAGGAAAATTGAGTGGAGCGGGCAACCTCGGGACGCCTAATGGGGTTCCATACAGTGTACCTAAATGTGTGCTCCCGTGCGGGATTGGGCTGTCCGAGGGGGCCCATCGGGCCGATAATAGGTGTGGTAGAGTAGGGAGAAGTAGTGGCTAGGGCATTAGCCATGGGCTTTGGCTTGGCATCTCCCCGGAAAGTGGTCGGCTGTTTTGGAAGCATAGGGCTATGCTTGCAGACGCAAAAGCAGCATTTTATGGAACGAGATGCAGCTTATTAAGGTAGGAACCGGCTTTTGAGAATTGGGATGAACAGAAAGATGGAGGAAGTGATGCCTCAAGGCGTGGCTACAACTCGCGGGGCATTGGTGCGGAAATTGGTGCGGAAGAAGCTGGGGGGGGATGCTCGCACGCGCTTGCTCCTCTGGGTATTCGGCGCGCTGCTGGCGGCATTGCTAGCTGGACCCCTGGCTGGACCCCTTGTTGTAACCGGATACGCCGCGCGCGGCGACAGCGAATACAACGCTGGACAGAAGGCTGAACAGGCCAATGATCTGGATGAGGCTTTCCGTCAGTTTGGCTTGGCCGTGAACGCCGATTCCAACAATGCAAAATTCCTGATCGCCTACGAGCGGGTAAAACTGCAAGCCGCTGGCACCCATGTAACTCGCGGAAACCATTTGCGCGATGCCGGGCAGTTGCAGGACGCGGCGCTCGAATACGAGATGGCCAGTTCGATTGATCCGGGCAATCATGCCGCGCGCCAATCATTGGCGGCGGTGCGTGCCCAGATCCGCCAGCGGCAGGAAGGCACTGTGGCCGCCGACGCTTTTGACGGCCCGGATTCGGCGGATTCGCTCGGACCACCGCAGTTGCAGCCGCTTTCCCGCGCGCCCATCAACACGCGCATGACCAACGACAGCCGGATTATTTTGGAGACCATCGCCAAGCTGGCCGGCGTGAACATGCTCTTCCATGCCGACTTCCAGTCGAAGCGCATCACCGTCGAGTTAAATAATGTTACGCTCGAAGAGGCACTCGATCAGGTGATGGTGCTCACCAAGAACTTCTGGAAGGTACTCACGCGCAACACGATTTATGTGATCCCTGATACGGCCGTCAACCGCCGCGAGCAGGAGCAACAGGTCATCAAGACCATCTATCTCTCCAATACCATCACGCCGCAGGAATTGACGGAAGTGGTAACGGCCATCCGCACGCTGCTGGAGACTCGGCGCATCCAGCAGATCAACTCGATGAACGCCATTATCATCCGCGATACGCCGGACAAAGTGGCTCTGGCCGAGAAGATCATCCACGATGTGGACAAGGCTAAGGCCGAAGTGATCGTCGATATCGCGGTGCTGGAGACGCGGCGCGACAAGACACGCAGTCTGGGCTTCGGGCTCGGCAGTCCGGGCATCACTATTCCGCTGACGTTTAATCCGAACAAGACGACGACAACCAACACCACGACCCCGGATGCGGACGGCAACCCGGTGACCACGCCCAGCACCACGACTACGACGGGTAATACGGTTCCCTTGGATCGTCTGGGAAATTTGAGCACGGACGACTGGTCCCTTACGCTTCCCGGCGGGCGACTGGATGCGATTCTGGGAGACTCGCAGACCCGCATTTTACAGCGGCCCGAGGTGCGCGCCTCCGATGGGCTGAAGGCCACGCTGCGCATCGGCGACCGCGTGCCGATTGCCACCGGCGCCTTTCAGGGTGGAGCCACCGGCGGGATCAATTCGTTGGTGCAGACACAGTTTCAGTACACCGATGTAGGTGTGAATCTGGACGTAACTCCCAAAGTCCATCAGAACAACGAAATTACTTTGAAGGTGCGCGTGGAAATCTCCGCCGTAACCGGCCGCGTGAAAATTGGCGACATCGAGCAGCCCGTGATCGGCCAGCGCGTGATCGAGCATGACATCCGGCTGCGCGAAGGCGAAGTGAATGTTTTAGGCGGCATCTTCCAGACGCAGAACACCAAGGGCATCAGCGGCATTCCCGGCCTGTCGGATATTCCGCTGCTGAAATATCTGTTCTCGAACGTCAGCGACACGCTGGTCGAGAACGAAGTGCTGATCGTACTGCGCCCGCGCACCGTGCGACTGCCGGACATACTCCCGGAAAATCTGCGCGCCGTGGATGTGGGTACGGAAGGCGATGTGCGACTGCGCAGCCCGCGCGAGTTGCCCGACCCTGCGGCGCCCGCGCCGGAGCCGTTGCCGGCCCAGCCCCCAAGCCCCGCGCCTCCCGCTGCAACCAGTCCTGCTGCTCCTGCAACCCCGGCTGCTCCATCTGACCCAGTAGCCGAGCCTGAGCAGGGGACGTCAGAGCCCTTGGCATCTCCAGCGCAGCCGGTTCCACAGGCGTTCCCCACCACTCCGACCAGGCCTGGAATGCCTGGAATGCCGATCCCGCCGCAGGCTCATCGGCAGGTGGCCGCGGCCTTGGTAGCTTAAGGAAGTTTAGTGAGGCAGCTAGTCCATTCCGTAAATAGGTCCAGCCTCCATCCCGGTCAGCGCGGATTTACGCTGATTGAGCTGGTCGTGGCCACGGCCATTCTGGCCATCTTGTCGATGGTGGCGCTGCCGCTGGCGCGCGTGCAGTTGCGGCGGGCGCAGGAGAAGGAATTACGCATTGCGCTGCGCGAGATTCGCACCGCGATTGATAACTATAAAAAGGCCGCCGATCAAGGGCGCATCCAGGTGGAACTGGGCTCGGACGGCTATCCGCCGGAGCTTGAAGATCTGGTGGAGGGTGTGGAGTTACTGAACACGCCGGACAACAAAAAACTGCGGCTGCTGCGCCGCATTCCGCGCGATCCGCTGACCAACTCGACTGAGTGGGGCAAGCGGTCCTATCAGGACGAGCCGGACTCAACGGCTTGGGGCGGCGAAAATGTTTTCGACGTGTTCTCGCAGGCGCAGGGCACGGCGCTGGATGGAACAAACTACTCGGAGTGGTAGCTGTCTAGAGATTCGCATGAGGCCAAGAGTAACAATTCGGGAGCATGACGCCGCGGCGCGGACAGTGTCTCGCGGACGCCTGTTTGGGTTTCGGGGCTTTACGGTCCTCGAACTGATGATCGTCATTACCATCATCCTGGGGCTGTTGTCTGTCGCCATCCCCAATTATCAAACCTCCATTCTGCGCTCCAAGGAAGCCGTATTGCGGGATCATCTGTTTACCATGCGGTCTCTGATTGACCAATATACGCTGGATAAGCAGAAGGCCCCGGAGAGTCTCGGCGACCTGGTTTCCGAGGGGTATCTGCGCGATATCCCCATTGATCCCATCACCCGTTCCAGATCCACCTGGACCACCGAGTCCGAAGACTCCTCCGTGCTCAGCCCTGACCAGACCGCTCCCGGCATCGCGGATGTCCATAGCGGTTCCTCGCTGCGCAGCCTGGAAGGCACGTCGTACAGTACCTGGTAGCAGTACTGGTAGTACTCCCTCATCATCAAGACCACCAGCGCCGCTGACCTGCCCGGCGATTTCGATACCAGCCGAAGTGAGAGAGAATCTCATGAGGGAGGTATTTGAATATGCCGATGCAGAGGTACAAACCAGAGCAGATCGTAACGGTGTTGCGGCAGGTTGAAGTGGCGGTGGCCAGCGGGAAGACAA